>CALMCD010000146.1 GCA_937863075.1 uncultured Rhodoferax sp.
TGTGGTCGGCAATTATTTGAAAGGTGAAACACCCCCGCCTTTCGATTTACTGTACTGGAATTCCGATAGCACCAACTTGCCCGGCCCTTATTACGCATGGTATTTGCGCAATATGTATCTGGAAAACAACCTCGTTAAACCCGGCAAGCTCACCGTTTGCGGCGAAACGATTGACCTGAGCAAGGTCGATATTCCCGTCTACCTCTACGCTTCGCGCGAAGACCATATCGTGCCGATTGGTGGTGCTTATGCGTCCACGCAAGTGCTACCGGGTGAAAAACGCTTTGTGATGGGTGCTTCGGGTCACATTGCTGGTGTTATCAACCCTCCTGCTAAGAAAAAGCGCAGCCACTGGATTCGGGAAGACGGCGCATTGCCCGCGACCTGCGATGAATGGATCGCCGGTTCTACCGAACACAAAGGAAGCTGGTGGACAGACTGGGCAAACTGGTTGCAAGAGCAAGCAGGTAAGCAAATTGCCGCCCCCAAAGCCTATGGCAAAGCCCGTACCGCTTACAAAGCGAAAGAGCCAGCACCCGGAAGTTATGTCAAAGCCAAGGCATAAATTCCAACCCCTTATTGAATTATCCGAATAAATCCCACATTGCAATTGGAGACTAAAAAAATGGAAGACATCGTTATCGTTTCGGCAGCACGTACTGCGGTTGGTCGCTTTGGCGGCTCTTTGGCAAAGGTTGCCGCCCCCGAATTGGGCGCTACCGTCATCAAAAGTTTACTGGCGCGTACTGGCTTGTCCGCTGACCAAATTGGTGAAGTGATTTTGGGTCAGGTTTTGGCAGCAGGTCAGGGTCAAAACCCCGCGCGTCAATCGCTGATCAAAAGTGGTATCGCCAAAGAAACGCCCGCGCTGACTATCAATGCGGTGTGCGGTTCCGGCTTGAAAGCGGTTATGTTGGCGGCGCAATCTGTAGCGTTTGGCGATAGCGAAATCGTGATTGCTGGCGGTCAAGAAAATATGAGCGCATCGGCACACGTTTTGCTCGGCAGCCGCGATGGTCAGCGCATGGGCAACTGGAACATGGTGGACTCCATGATTGTGGATGGTCTGTGGGACGTTTACAACCAATACCACATGGGCATTACGGCGGAAAACGTCGCCAAAGCCTACGGTATTACCCGTGATATGCAGGATGCTTTGGCGCTTGCCAGCCAACAAAAAGCGGCTGCGGCACAAGATGCTGGCAAGTTTGTCGATGAAATCGTCCCTGTCAGCATTCCCCAACGCAAAGGCGACCCTGTCGTTTTTGCCGCAGATGAATACCTGAACCGCAAAACCAATATCGAAGCCTTGACGGGTTTGCGTCCTGCTTTCGACAAAGCAGGTAGCGTCACTGCTGGTAACGCATCCGGTATTAACGATGGCGCTGCTGCCGTTATGGTGATGACTGCCAAGAAAGCCGCCGCATTGGGCTTGACTCCTATGGGACGCATTGCCAGTTTTGCCACCAGCGGTCTTGACCCCGCGTTGATGGGCATGGGCCCTGTATCCGCATCACAAAAAGCCTTGGCACGCGCGGGCTGGAATGCACAAGACCTCGACCTGCTCGAAATCAACGAAGCCTTTGCCGCACAAGCCTGCGCCGTGAACAACGAAATGGGCTGGGACACCAGCAAGGTTAACGTGAACGGTGGCGCGATTGCGATTGGTCACCCCATCGGTGCGTCCGGTTGCCGTATCTTGGTCACCTTGCTGCATGAAATGCAACGCCGTGATGCCAAGAAAGGTATCGCCAGCTTGTGTATCGGCGGCGGTATGGGCGTGGCATTGACCATCGAACGCTAAAGCACGTTAAAACATAATTTTTTACACAACCAAAGAGGAGAACAACATGACTCAAAAAGTAGCTTACGTAACTGGTGGTATGGGTGGTATCGGAACCGCTATTTGCCAACGCTTCCATAAAGATGGTTTCAAAGTGATTGCTGGCTGCGGCCCTACACGCGATTTCCAAAAATGGCTGGACGAACAAAAAGCATTGGGCTTTACCTTCTACGCTTCCGTCGGTAACGTGGGTGATTGGGATTCCACCGTGGAAGCCTTCGCCAAAACCAAAGCAGAACACGGCACGATTGACGTGCTGGTGAACAACGCCGGTATCACCAAAGACCGTATGTTCGTGAAAATGACCCGCCAAGATTGGGATTCGGTTATCGAAACCAATTTGAACTCCATGTTCAATGTGACCAAGCAAGTGGTTGGCGACATGGTGGAAAAAGGCTGGGGTCGTATCATCAACATCTCTTCCGTCAACGGCGAAAAAGGTCAAGCGGGACAAACCAACTACTCGGCGGCTAAAGCGGGTATGCACGGTTTCTCGATGGCTTTGGCGCAAGAATTGGCGAACAAAGGCGTAACCGTGAACACCGTAAGCCCCGGCTACATCGGCACGGACATGGTGAAAGCCATTCGTCCTGACGTGTTGGAAAAAATCGTGGCAACCGTTCCCGTCAAACGCTTGGGCGAGCCTAGCGAAATCGCTTCCATCATTTCTTGGCTGGCTTCGGATGAAGGCGGCTACGCAACCGGTGCGGACTTCTCGGTCAATGGTGGCTTGCACATGGGTTAATCTCCCGTTTCATTGGCTTCATTGAACTGATTTCCAAAAACCCGCTTCGGCGGGTTTTTTTATGGTTCATCAAAGATGGAAAAAGGCACGATGGATGATTGATATTCACGAAATCAGCAAACAATTCAAAATCACCAAAAAAAATACCGTGACGGCGGTGCAAAACGTGAGTTTACGCGCCCCCAATGGCTGTATTACGGGCTTGCTAGGCTCGAACGGCGCGGGCAAAACGACCACCTTGCGCATGGTGGGTGGGCTTTTTCCGCCGGATGCGGGCAGCATTGCGGTGGACGGTATTTCTGTTGCGCAATCGCCACGTTTGGCATTGGCGCGAATGGGTATTTTGGGCGATGCACATGGGCTGTATCCGCGTTTAACGGCACGGGAAAACATCGTTTATTTTGCCCGTTTGCAGGGCATGGATGCCGATTCTGCCCACGCCCGCACCACCGAATTGGCGCGGCTTTTGGAAATGGGGCATTTTTTGGAACGCCGCACCGAAGGTTTTAGCCAAGGCGAGCGCATGAAAACCGCCCTTGCCCGCGCCTTGGTGCATGACCCCGCCAACATCGTTTTGGATGAGCCGACCAACGGATTAGATGTTCTCGCCACGCGCAGCCTGCGTGAATTTCTGCGTTATCTGCGTTCACCGGAAGGGGGGGAGAAGTGCATTATTTTCTCGACCCACATCATGCCCGAAGTGCAGCAACTGTGTGACCATGTTGTCATCATCGCCCAAGGCCGCAGCGTGGCGCAGGGTTCGGTCGATGCTTTATTAGCCCAAAGCGGAAAAACCCATTTTGAAGATGCTTTCGTTGAACTGGCGTTTGGGCAAGGCTTCTAAAAT
>CALMCD010000147.1 GCA_937863075.1 uncultured Rhodoferax sp.
ACGCCACCTTCTCCAACGCCGCCGCCAGTTGCGCTACGGTGCGATCCACGTTGTGCAGTTTGTCCAAGCCAAATAAACCGATGCGGAAGCTGCGGTAATCGGCGGGTTCATCGCATTGCAGCGGCACGCCAGCGGCGGTTTGCAAGCCTTGGGCGATGAATTTTTTGCCGTTGTGAATTTCTACATCGTCGGTATAACTCACCACCACCCCGGGGGCTTGGAAGCCTTGCGCGGCTACGCTAGAAAAGCCTTTGCTCTCCAACAAGGCACGCACTTTTGCACCGAGTTCGATTTGTTCGGCGCGGACTTTTTCCAAGCCGTAGGCGATGGTTTCTTGCATCACATCGCGCAACTGCGTGAGCGCATCGGTTGGCATGGTGGCGTGGTAAGCGTGTGCGCCGCCTTCAAAGGCTTGCATGATTTGCAGCCATTTTTTCAAATCGACCGCAAAACTGGTGCTGGTGCTGGCTTCAACCGCTGCTTTGCCGCGTGGACTCAGCATGACCATCGCGCCGCAGGGTGAGCTGCTCCAACCTTTTTGCGGAGCGCTAATCAACACGTCCACGCCCGTCGCGTCCATGTCCACCCACACCGTGCCGGAGGCGATGCAATCCAACACCAACAATCCGCCCACCGCGTGAACGGCATCGGCGACTGCACGCAAATAATCGTCAGGCAGCAACATACCCGAAGCGGTTTCGACGTGGGGTGCAAACACCACATCGGGTTTTTCTTGGGCGATGGTGGCGACTACCTCGTCAATCGGGCAGGGCGCAAACGGGGCTTTGGGGGCATCGCTGGTGCGGCGAGCTTTCAAAACGGTGGACTGGGCGGGGATGTTGCCCATGTCAAAAATCTGCGTCCAGCGGAAACTGAACCAGCCATTGCGAATGACCAGTGCTTTTTTACCCGTTGCCAATTGACGCGCCACCGCTTCCATACCAAATGTGCCACCACCGGGGACGATGGCGACCGCCTCGGCGTGGTACACCTGCTTGAGCATGGAAGAAAGGTCACGCATCACGCCCTGAAAGCGCTGCGACATGTGGTTTAAGGAACGGTCGGTGTAAACAACAGAAAATTCCAACAATCCGTTGGGGTCGATTTGGGGTAAAAGTCCGGGCATGGTGTGTAGAAAATTAAACAGGAGCGTAGAGAGGATACAGTATCTCCTCCTCATTCCGAATCCGTTTAACCAGCACCTTGCCAATCGCATCCAAATCCGTTATGAATGTTTGCAGCAGATGGGGATGTGTCTCCAGCTCACGGTACTGCTCCAAAAAGTGAACTACCGCTTTGCCGATAGCATCCATTTCATGGCGGAAACCATGAATCAGCTCATAGGTAGAGGGGTCGTTTCCTAATTTACGTTCCAAATACACATACAAGCGCACGTTTTCGGTCAGCAAATGCCCTTGCAAGGCGAATCGAAAATCCATCAAATACTCGGCAGTGCGCTTCACGTCACCATGTTCGGCGAAGGTGTGAATGGCGCTAAACAGCTTCAATAGTTTGGAATGATCTTCCTTGAAATGCTCAATGAGTTCGGGGTTGTATTGAATGCGCGTACCGGGTGCGGCACTGCTGGGGGTCGTGGTGGTTTTCGCTACAGGGCTGGCGGCGGGAGCGGGAGCCTCTTGTTCTCTCTTACTGCTACCAAACAATTTGTCGAAAAAAAACATAAGCCATCCAATCAAGAAAGGGAATAGGGGAAAACCTGCACAATGAATGGATGTTATCCCACCCACCCCCATAGCACAATCGTTCCCCTAGTGGCTTGCTCGGATATGC
>CALMCD010000148.1 GCA_937863075.1 uncultured Rhodoferax sp.
GATCAAATAAATTTTCCCTTCTGCTTTAAAACTTTTAACATTATTTATATACCTATGACTAAAATTAAATAAATTTGCATTTATATCAAAAATATCTTCGTTTAATTTTATTTCATAAGTTTTTACTCCATTCTCCTCCTTGATGTAAAAAGATGTCATTTTTTTGCTTGATGTTGTTTTGTATATTTTAACTTTATCCAAAAGTATAATATCTTTGTTCGATTGATTAAATAGAAGATTCAAATTTTCTCTCATAAATTTTGTACCGTGAATTGCTGTTGTTATGGTGGCAACATTTATTGAGCTAGTGTTAATATAAATAGCCTCCATCAACGCCGTTTTACCCACATTATTCTTACCGCCAATCAAATTCACCCGCTTAAAACCTTCGGCATGAAAATTGGAAAAGCATTTGAATTCTTCTACGGTAATCCATTCCAAAAAATGTTTATTATTTTCCATAATCCATTCTCCTCCAACCAATTTTTAAACCAATCGACCTTGTACCAAATTTAATTGCCTATCGCAACGCGCCGCAAGGCTGGCATCGTGGGTTACCAGCACGAAGGCCGTTCCTTTATCGCGGGCAAGGTTCAGCATTAAATCAAAAACGCCATCCGCTGTGCTGCGATCCAAATTGCCCGTGGGTTCATCTGCCAACACGCAATCAGGGTGCGTGACCAAGGCGCGGGCAATCGCTACCCGCTGGCGTTCGCCGCCCGATAACTCCGAAGGGCGATGGTGCAAACGCTCTTTCAATCCCACTTTTGCTAGCATTTCGGTAGCTGCCCGTGCAGATTCGGCGGGTGTTACACGGCGAATCGTTAATGGCATGGCGACATTTTCCAGCGCACTAAATTCGGGCAATAAATGGTGAAATTGGTACACAAAACCCAAATGCTGATTGCGCAAACGCCCCTGTTCCGCCGCGTTCATGCGCGATAAATCTTGCCCCATGAGCTGCACCGTGCCGCTGGTAGGCGTGTCCAAACCGCCCAATAAATGCAGCAGCGTGCTTTTGCCCGAACCCGATGTACCGACAATCGCCAGCGTTTCACCGCGTGCTACCTGCAAATCCACGCCCTGCAAAACGCTTACATTTAACGTGCCTTCGTCAAAACGTTTGGTTAATGCGGTGGCAATTAAAACTGGGTGGTTATTATAATGATTATTCATAACGCAAAGCCTCCGCTGGATTCACACGGCTTGCCCGCCAGCTAGGGTAAATAGTGGCTGCGAATGCCATGATGAGCGAAATAATCGCAATCGGTAGAATATCGCCCGCCTGTGGGTCGCTGGGCATTTTATTGATAATATAAATATCTTTGGGTAAAAATGTGGTGTGCAAAAGGCGTTCCAACCACGGCACAATATCTCCGACATTCAATGCCACCAGCAAACCTAATAATAAACCTGCCAGCGTTCCAATAACCCCTACGGTTGCACCTTGCACCACAAAGATTTTCATAATCGAAGCCGGACTTGCACCCAGTGTGCGCAATATCGCAATATCGGCGCGTTTATCGGTGACGGTCATCACCAAGGTTGAAACCAAATTAAATGCAGCTACCGCCACAATCAGCATTAAAATAATAAACATCATGGTTTTTTCCACTTGCACGGCGGCAAACCAGGTGCGGTTTTGGCGCGTCCAATCACGAATATAGACATCGGCACTTAATGTTTTCACCAATTCATGCGCTACGGCACGGGCTTGGTGTAAATCGTTGAGTTTTAAGCGCACGCCGGATGCACCTTCTAGCCGGAAAATTTTCGCGGCATCGTCCACATGCACCATCGCCAATGTGGAATCGTACTCAAAATGACCCGAATCAAACGTGCCGACCACCAGCATTTGCTTCATGCGCGGTAGCACACCACCCGGCGTGAGTTGGGCGCTGGGGGCCATGAGCGTAATGCGGTCGCCCTCGCGCACGCCCAGCGAACGCGCCAATTCCATGCCCAGCACCACGTTAAATTCACCCGCTACCAGCCGCGCCAACACTTCTTTTTGCGCACCGTTGGCGATGTCGCTCACGGTGTGTTCTAACGCGGGGTCGATGCCGCGTAACAAAGCACCTTTCATGTCCTCACCCCGCACCAGCAATGCCTGTGATGCTATAAAAGGCGCAGCACCCACCACGCGCGGGTTGGCCTTGGCCTCGGCAATGGTTTTATCCACATCGGGCAGGGCGAGACCATCTCCAGCGTAGATTTCAATGTGTGAAACCACGCTTAACATACGGTCACGTACCTCTTTTTGGAAACCGTTCATTACACTAAGCACGATAATAAGCGCCGCTACGCCCAACGCAATTCCGAGCATTGAAACGCCGGAAATGAATGAAATGAAACCGTTGCGACGGGTGGCGCGACCGCTGCGGGTATACCGCCAGCCAATGCGCATCTCGTAGGAAAATGGAAATTTGAACATGACCCGATTGTGGCATCCATGCAGGACAATTTAGAGTAGTTGAAAAGTTATGCACCTTTTAGTTTCCCACGCAGGCGCGGGTTCCGACCATCCGCAATGCCAGTCCTCCATCCCCCATCTGGCACTGCCCAAGCTGACCGAATTATTGGGCTTGTTGACGATACGCCCCCCTGTTTCGGGGTCGCCGGATAGTCTAACGCCTTTGCGTGAACGTCTCCGCGCCGAACAAGTAGGGCTTACCGCTGCCGATGGATTATTGCCGTGGGCAGCGTTGGATGCCTACCAATTAGGCCTCACCAAAATGCACGGCAACGCAGGCTGGGCATGGATTACGCCCTGCCATTTGCGCAATCAGGGCGAAATGTTCTATATGGAAGACCCGCACCATTTGCGCATCACCAGCCAAGAATGCGACACCCTGCGCATGGCGATGCAGCGTTATTTTCAGGAAGATGGTATCACCCTCTACCCGTTAAGCGACAGCACTTGGCTGGCACATGGCGCGGTGTTTAAGGATTTGCCGACCGCCTCGCTGGAGCGCGTTGTCTGCAACATGATTAACAACTGGGTTCCACGCCAAGAAAACGCCCGCCATTTGCGCCGACTGCAAAACGAAATGCAGATGCTACTCTACACCCACGCGGTGAATGAGGTACGCAAGAATAATAAACTTGCCGCCATCAACGCCTTCTGGGTGAGCGGCACGGGGACATTGGCGAACCATTTTGATGTCAGCAACATCAACCAAAGCGCCCACAATACACCGCAATGGAATCACAGCTTACGCCTCTCCGCCATCCACGACGATGGAGCGGGCTGGGTGGAAGCATGGAAGAAGCTCGATGCCACCCTATTCGCCGAACTCACCCAACGTGCCAAAGTGGGCAAATACCCGCTGACACTCACCCTGTGCGGCGAACGCCGTGCCATCACCCTCGAATTGCAGGATAAACCGTGGTGGATGCGCGTCAAACAACAGTTTTCCGCCTCCGCGCCGCAGCAGTTGGTGCAAAGCCTATGAACATCACCCCCCGCAGCATCCCTCCCCATAATGCCTCAGAACTGGAACAAGCGGGCATTCATCCGCTGCTGGCGCGGCTGTTTGCGGCGCGTGGCATTCGCAGTGCGGAAGAATTAGACCCTTCGTTAGCACGTTTATTGCCGCCCAATATGCGCGGTTTACCCGAAGCGGCGCGGCTGTTGGCGGATGCCATTGCGCACGATAAGCGGCTGTGCATTGTGGCGGATTACGATTGCGATGGTGCGACGGCCTGCGCGGTCGGCGTGCGTGGCTTGCGGATGCTGGGAGCGCGGCATGTGAGTTACCTCGTTCCCGACCGCATTAACGATGGCTATGGACTCACGCCCACCATCGCCCATCGGGTGTACGAACAAGGGGCGGACGTTCTCATCACGGTCGATAACGGCATTGCCAGTATCGAAGGCATTGCCCGCGCTCGTGATTTGGGTATGCAAACACTGGTGACCGATCACCATTTGCCCGCAGCCGGTGGCATCTTGCCCGATGCCGATGCGCTGGTGAACCCGAATCAACCGAATTGCCCATTTCCCAGCAAATCCATCGCGGGGGTGGGCGTGATGTTTTACGTGTTGATGGCGCTGCGTTCCGAATTGCGCTCGCGCGGGGTGTTCGATTCCAGCAATCAACCCAAATTGGATACGCTGCTGCCGTTGGTCGCGCTGGGTACGGTGGCGGATGTGGTGAAGCTGGACGCAAATAACCGCCGTTTGGTTGCGCAAGGGCTGAAACGTGTTCGCACACTGGCCATGCCTGCGGGTATCGCCAGCCTTTTTGCGGCATCGGGGCGCGATGCGCGTGTGGCATCGGCGTTCGATTTCGGTTTTGCGCTCGGCCCGCGTATCAATGCGGCAGGGCGTTTGGCAGATATGACCTTGGGTATCGAATGCCTGACGACCGACACGCCCGCCCATGCCGATGAACTCGCGCAAGCACTAGACAGCATCAACCGCGAACGCCGCAACATCGAAGGAACAATGCGTGAGCAGGCGCTGCAAGTGGTCGAATCACTATTCGATGTAGGTGAAGAAGCACCGCCCGCGATTTGCGTGTTCGATCCCGATTTTCACGAAGGCGTGGTCGGCATCGTGGCCTCGCGCATCAAAGATCAGTTGCATCGCCCCGTGTTCGTTTTCGCCCAAGGCAAGGGCGATGAGTTAAAGGGTTCGGGTCGCAGCATTCCGGGGTTTCATCTGCGCGATGCCTTGGATTTAATCGCCAAACGCTACCCCGATGTGATTCTGCGGTTTGGTGGACACGCGATGGCAGCGGGTTGCACGATTGATGCCGATGCGTTGGATACTTTCGAGCAGGCTTTCATTGAAATCGCCGAACAAGGTTTAACCCCCGCGATTTTGCAGCGCGAATTGCAAACCGATGGCGCGTTGCCGCTGGAATACCGCAGCGTGGAAACGGTGGATATGCTGCACCAAGAAGTGTGGGGGCAGGGTTTTCCGCCACCGCTATTTAGCGAGGAAGTGGAAGTGCTATCGCAGCGCGTATTAAAAGAAAAGCACTTAAAACTCCAACTCAAACACCAAGGGCAAACGGTGGACGGTATTTGGTTTAACCACACCGAGCCACTACCACGCAAAGCAACCTTGGCGTTTCAACTC
>CALMCD010000149.1 GCA_937863075.1 uncultured Rhodoferax sp.
GTCAAATAATCAAACGCGCCCGCTTTCAACGATTCCACGGCATTGTGAGCCGAGCCGTAAGCGGTAATCACGATGCTGCGTTCCGTGCGCTGCTGTTTACGCAGGTGTTCCAAAATCTGGATACCCGTTCCATCCGGCAAGCGCATATCGGTGATGATGACATCGAACTGCTGCTGGGCGATGCACGCCAGTGCTTCCTTTTTGTCGCCTGCTGTGTCCACGCGATACCCTTCGCGCAGCAAGCTGAGTTCGTAGAGGGTGCGCAAATCCGGCTCATCATCAATCACCAGAATGCGCGGGGATGCAGGATGGTTGGTGGAAGGATGTGCCATGTGGTTAGCCATGTTGAAAAGTGCTTACTACAAATTCGTTCCCCTCCACCGCCAGCCCGCGTGTGTTGCGGATGTTGCGCTGGTAGTGGATGCTGGCATGGTGGCGTTCGCACAGCTCGCGGCAAATGAACAAACCCATGCCGCTGGAACGGCTCTCTGAGGAAAAGAATGGCTCAAATAAATGCCGTTCAATGGATTGATCCAAAGGCTGCGCCTCGCTCCACACGGCGATGCTATGCGGCTGGGTGAACACCTGAATGCTCTCAGGCTGATTGTGCGTATAGCGCAATGCGTTGTCCAGCAGGTTCACCAGCACACGCCGCAAATGGTCGGCATCAAAAACGATGCGGCATCCTTCCCCCGCCCCCGTGTGGATGGTGATGCGTTCCATCGCATTATTTTGCAACGCCCATTCGGTGCAAAACGTGCGCACGGATGAATCGACTTGCAAGGTCGATAACAACTGGTTGTCCGCATCATCCGGCTGGATTTGGGCGACATTCAAAATATCGTCCACGGTTTTACCCAGCCGTTTGACGTTTTGCGCCACCATCGCGGTGAGGCGTTTCAAATGTGGATCGGCAATATCCTCTTCCAACAAGGCATTGGCTTGGGAAATAGCGGCTAACGGATTGCGAATTTCATGCGCCACGGCAGTCGAAAGCCGCCCCATGCTGGCGAGTTTTTCGGTGCGGATACGGGCTTCCAATTCGCGCTGATCTTGCAGGAACAACACGCACAGGCTTTCCCGCTCGCTGCCCGTGCCATAGGTAGCGGCGAGGCGGGCATGGGCGTTGATGCGGCATTTTCCTTTGAACCGATGCGCTCCGTTTTGAATGGTGATATTGGCACTTTGCGCTTGCCCCGTCTGCAAAGAGTGCTGCGAAAGTTGTAGCAAAGGCAACCACCGCGCCTCGCAACCCAAATCGAACGTTAATTGAATACTGGTTTGCGTTAGCCCCAGCAATTCCCGCGCGGACGGGTTCGCGGAACGCACCAAGCCACTTTCATCGACCACCAAAATACCCTCCGATAGCGATTCAATCACCAGCGCATTCACTTGCCGTTCCACCGCCACCGCCATTTGGTTTTTGCGGGCGCGTTGGCCTTCGGTTGCGAGGCGGGTGGAGAGCTGATTCGATAACCACGCAATCCCAAAAAATCCTACGCCACTCAAAGCGGGTTGGACAAAATACGGGGTGCTATCGTAGGAATGCTGCAAGAACTGCCAAATCGAAACGCCCAGCATCAACAGCGTGATACCCGCCGCCGTGCCAAACGCCAGCCGCAGCGTTCCGAGTACCGATGCCAGCAGCAGTGGCAAAGCAAACAGCGGGGTGTAATTGATGGTGCTGACGTTCGTTCCTACCCCTTGCACCAGTTGCAACGCGGAAAACATCAGCACATCCACACCCACCAACGCGCCCCAAACGTGGTTGAACGATTGTCCGATCGGGCGCGGGTTGATCAGCTGCTTGCTCACCATCGTACCCAACAGATACGCCACGCAGACGGCTACTTCACTTTGGCTGCGGGTGGTTCCCGTCATGTAGAGGACAGATTGTAAAAATACCAGCACCACCCCCAGCAGCAGGCGGGCGGTCATAAAGCCCTGCCACAGCCGCATCACTTCTTGCGAAACGGAAGAAGTCGGTTCATCCGACATCTTTATGCGCTATCGAGCAATAAAAATGACCGTGCTTACCCCGCACCGCATCCGCCAACGGCAGGTGAACACCGCAATGCCGACACGCGATGATTTCAGAAAAGGCTTCTTTTTCCTGCTTTTCGATGCGTTCCTTCCCATCGCGCCATTGCCGCCAGCGCCACAAAATCACCAAAAAGAGGAAGAAAAACAGTAATCCGCGCCACACCATTATGGAGTCCTACTCAAAATGACTTCCAGCACAAAACGCGAACCCGCATAACCCAGCAGCAGGAACAGCGAACCCGTATACAACGCCTGCACCGCCCGTTTGCCACGCCAGCCAAAGCCGTAGCGTCCCGTCAGCAGCACACCAAAAATCACCCACGCCAGCAGCGAAAAGATGGTTTTATGATCCCAGCGCCATGTATGCAGGATACCGCCAATCAGCAAGGTCGCGCTCAATAAACAAAAACCGGTCACGATGAAGCGGTAGGTTAAGCGTTCCAAGGTGAGCAGCGGCAAACCACTATCGGGGTCTTGGGCGTGGCGAAATCGCACTTCCGCACGCTGCATCAACCATGCGTGAACGACGGCGATACCAAACAAGCCATAGCTCGCCACCCCCAACGCCAAGTGAACGGCCAGCCCTGTCGAGAAATTCCCCAAAAGCGGACTCCCCGGAAACACCATCGCCATCCCCACCGCCACTGCCGCCGTCACTGTGATGCCCCGCGCTTTGCGGCTAGAAAGCTGGGGGTAAACCATGCGTTCGACCGTGTACACCAGCACCATCAGCCACGCCGTGAACGATAGCGCGGGTGCAAAACCAAAGTGCGGCGAATCGCCCAGCAGGGTCAGAGCCAGTGAAGCCCCGTGCAAAATCCATGCAGCACGCATCCAAGTCCATGACGGACGCAGGTACGCACCCGCCGCCGCGAGCGATAAAAATAGAAAAAAAAGATCGCTGGGTAAAATCATCGTAACAGTTTAACGCATTGCCGCTGCAAAAAAACAACCACGGAATAAATACCCCATTCAAATAATGGGGTGTAAATAGGGTGCATTATTCCATCTTATTTTATAAAGTTATTTTAGAAGGTGGTTTTATAAAGTATTTTTTGATATTCAAAAATTCAAAATCCGACCTAAAAACCCATCGCCCGAATCGACCAGCCCAGCACATCGGCGGGGCTATTTTTCTTCGTATCTTGTACCGCCAATCTCCAAACACCGTCCGCCCGTTCGCCGATCAGCTGGGCAATGCCAAAGCGAAAACCCGTAATCAAACCCGACCCACATCCCACAATCACCAGTGTGTCGGGTGATGCACAGGTATGCGGAACCGCCAACGTGCTGACCGTCCCGCTGGGGCTGGTCAGGGTAATGTGCAAATCGCCTACGCTGGCGTGTTGGCTGGTGAGGGTGATTTCGACAAATTCCAATTTTTCTATACCCGTTTGGCTCAAGGTAATCGGCATGGCGGATGACATCGCATAACTCGCTACTTTCTGCGGGGCGATAGAAACCCAGTTTTGAGCCGCCGTTACCGCTGCCCACGCATCCGCCACGCCAAAACCGTATTGCGGATTAAACAGTAAACCGCCTGCGTTCGCCCGCCAATCGGGGTGCGTGGGGTCGTTTTGACGCGCGGTTTGCGCCAAAATCATCCGCACATCGCGCCACGTCAATGCCGGATTGACTTCCAACATCAACGCGACCACCCCCGCAATCTGCGGTGCAGCACCCGATGAACCGTTCAAGCAGCGGGTGTAATGCGATTTGCCGATGTAATCTTCAGGGTTGGTCGTACCGTTGTTAAAACCGGCGGCGGCGGTGACATCGGTGGTGGTGAGGGTGTGGGTATCGCAATACTCGCCGCCATACGCGCTGATCAACACATTTGATCCGGCCTCAGCGTATTCCGATGCTTTGCCTTGGTCGTTCACCGCAGTAACGGCGATCACCCCATAAAAATTCGCCTGTTCATCGTAATCCGAACGGTCGCGCGGCGCACCATTGCCCGCTGCCCACACGTAGATCGCGCCCTTGCCGTTGCGCCCTTGGTTCAATCCGGTCATGATGGCGTTTTCCCACATGGTTTCAGCGGGTTGGAACGTTCCCAGATAGTCCAACGCCCCGTAGCTGTTGGAATAAATATGGTTGCTGTCCATATCCTTCACCAGCGCGTTGGCTTGGGCGTAGCTGGTTCCGGTTTGCAGCAGGTTGTAGCCCACCAACTGGGCATCAAACGCCACACCGACCACGCCTTTGCCGTTGTTGCCAATCGCTGCGGCCAGCCCTCCGCAGGCCGTTCCGTGATTCCCCAATCCCGAAGACGGATCACCGTAGGCATTCACGCGGTAATCCCAGCTTTTGCCCGGAACGGTGCGCAAATCTTCATGGTAAATATCCAAGCCGTCATCCAAAATGGCGATTTGAATGCCTTTGCCCGTCGCCAGATTCCACGCGCGTGCTGCATTCAGATCGTCACCCGCCAAGCCTGCCACCCCCGTGCGACCCGCTTGCCCCGTGTTGCGCAGATGCCATTGGTCGGAGAATAAAACATCATTCGGCAGCACCGGATTCGCCGCTGCCGTCATACCCGCACCCGTCACCCCATACACCGCCTGCAAAGTCACGACGATATTGGTGTAACGCACCCCGCCCACCGTCAACGAACGAATGGTGAGTTGCCCCGTAGCCGGATCAAACACATCCACGGTCGAAACGGGTGGCAAGGTGGTGTAACGCAACACCTGCCCGATGCCGACTTGCACGCCGTAATAATCGGTAGTCCCTACGCTGACGGCATCCAATGTCACCCGTCCGGTGGTGGGGTCAAAATGCGCGGCATCGGCATTTTTTACCCCCCCAATGCCCGTAATGCCCGCCCACACGGAACAGAGTGCGATGATTTTTTTCAATTCTTATTCCGTTGATTCTGCCGCTGCCATGCGTTCACTTTTCCAATAGACATCATCGCCGACACTGCCATCGGTGCGGTGACGGTTCAGCACCCGTGACAATACAAATAGCAAATCGGATAAACGATTCAGGTATTGGCGGGGCGTATCGTTCAGCGTTTCTTGGGCTTCCAGCGCAACGACTGCCCGTTCTGCACGGCGTGCCACCGTCCGGCACACATGGGCTTGCGAAGCCGCGCGGGTTCCGGCGGGCAAAATAAATTCTTGCAAACGCGGTAATGCTTCGTTGTGATCCGCCAAGGCTTGATCGAGTGCCAACACCGCTTCAGGCTTTATCAATTCAAACCCGGGAATCGACAATTCGCCGCCCAGATTAAAAAGCTGGTGCTGAATTTCCACCAGCAAATGGCGCACATCGGCGGGCATGTCCTCGCACAACAAGAGTCCGATGTGGGAATTGAGTTCATCCACATCCCCCATCGCGTGGACGCGCAAAGCGTTTTTCGAGACGCGGGTGTTATCACCCAGCCCCGTCGTTCCGTTGTCCCCCGTGCGGGTGGCGATTTGGCTTAAGCGATTACCCATTGTTATT
>CALMCD010000150.1 GCA_937863075.1 uncultured Rhodoferax sp.
ACCAGCATATTCCAGTTGAATAGGCGTGACCAGTAATCCGTGCCAAACAAAATAATCGGAACGGCTGATGCTTTGTGGGTTTGCACCAGCGTAATCACCTCAAACAATTCATCCATCGTGCCAAAGCCACCCGGAAACGCCACCATCGCCTTGGCACGCATCATGAAGTGCATTTTGCGCAGGGCGAAATAATGGAATTTGAAGCTGAGTGAGGGGGTGATGTAGGGATTGGGGTCTTGCTCATGCGGCAAAGCGATATTCAGCCCGACCGTGAGTTCACCGGCTTCACTTGCGCCCCGATTCGCCGCTTCCATAATACCCGGCCCGCCGCCCGTGCAAATGGTCATGCGCTCGCTCGACGGTAACCCCTTGTTCGCGGTGGCGACGATATGACCGAAGGCGCGGGCTTGCTCGTAATAATGGGCATTGCGCTTTTCGCGCGGGGTGATGGCTTCTTCCATCGAACAAAAGCGGGCGCTACCAAACACCACCACCGTATTTTCAATGCCCTGCGCTTTTTGATCCAATTCCGGTTTGAGCAATTCCAACTGCATCCGAATGCCGCGTGCTTCCCGCCGCAGCATGAATTCGGGGTCGGCAAAGGCGATGCGACAAGCATTGGCACTCAAGGGGTGGCTATTGAGATAGTCCCAAGTGTCCAGCACCGCTTGCTGGGTCAGGTGGTGTGAGGTTTTCATAGGTGTCCCTTCGTTGTTTTAATGCCCCAATATCTTTGACAGAAAATCGCGGCTCCGTTCACTTTGGGGATTATGAAAGAAGTCGTGGGGGTTATTTTGCTCCACGATTTGACCTTGATCCATAAAAATCACACGATTGGCAACGGCTTTGGCAAAGCCCATTTCGTGCGTGACACACAGCATGGTGATGCCTTGATTCGCCAATTCAATCATCACATCCAGCACCTCTTTAATCATTTCGGGGTCTAGGGCGCTGGTGGGTTCATCAAACAACATGATTTTCGGGCGCAGGCACAAGGCGCGGGCAATGGCAACGCGCTGCTGCTGTCCACCCGACAGTTGCAGGGGGTATTTGTGCGCTTGTTCGGCGATGCGGACACGGCGCAGTTGTTCCATCGCCTTGTCTTCGGCTTCTTTTTTCGGGATTTTTCCGACCCAAATCGGCGAGAGCGTCAAGTTTTCCAAAACCGTGAGGTGGGGGAATAAATTGAACTGCTGAAACACCATGCCGACTTCTTTGCGCACTTGGTCGATGGCTTTGATGTCGTCACCCAGCTCAATGCCATCCACCATGATTTTGCCTTGTTGATGCTCTTCCAAGCGGTTGATGCAGCGAATCAAGGTCGATTTACCCGAACCCGAAGGCCCGCAAATCACAATGCGCTCGCCTTTGGCAACGGTTAGGTCAATATCCCGCAGAACGTGAAAATGGTTGCCATACCATTTATTGACTTTTTCAAAGGTAATGATGGGATGATGGTTGGACATGGTAGACCTTATTAACCTTAGTTTTTAGCGTTGCTTGCCTTGGTTGGCGTGGGCTTCAATCCAGCGGCTGTAGCGCGACATGGCATAGCAAAAAATGAAATAAATCACCGCGATGAACAAATAACCTTCTAACCGGAACGGCCGCCAATCGGCTTCCGCATTCATCGCCATACCCATTGCGCCCGTGAGTTCGTACAGGCTCACGATGGCAACCAGCGAGGTATCTTTGAAGGTCGAAATAAAGTTGTTCATCAACCCCGGAATCACCATCGCCAAGGCTTGCGGCAACACGATTTTGCGCTGCGTCTGCCAGTACGATAGCCCCAGCGTGGCAGCGGCTTCGAGTTGCCCTTTGGGAATCGCTTGCAAACCGCCGCGAATCACCTCCGCCATATACGCCGCTGCAAACAGTGTGATACCTGCCAATACCCGAATCAGCACGTCAATATTGAATCCGGCGGGCATCAGCAAGGGGAACATGAACGATGCCATGAACAGCACCGAAATCAGCGGCACACCCCGAATCAGCTCGACATACACCGTACACAAGCTGCGAATAGCGGGCATACCGGAACGCCGCCCCAGTGCAATCACCAATGCAATCGGGAATGCCATGAGCATGGAAAGCGTTGCCAGCAAAATCGTGAGGGGCAAACCGCTCCACAAGTCGGTAGTGACTACGCGCAACCCCCAAAAACCGCCGTACATCAAAGCAAAATACATGGTCAGCACGACTGCCCATATTGCGGCTAACCACGGTTTCCAGAACATGCGCATACAGCTCACGCCCACCACACCCAGCAAAAGCAGCGTAGCCAGAAAAGCCCGCCAATGCTCGTCAAACGGGTAGCGCCCGAAGAGGATGAAACGGAATTTCTCCCGCACCACGCCCCAGCACGCACCCGTTCCCGCGTGGCATATATGCGGATCAGCAACCCACACCGCGTTGGTCACCGCCCAGCGGAAAAAAGCCGGAATCGCTGCACCCAACAAGCCCAGCACTATCAGCGTTCCCAGTGCGGTAAGCCCATCGCTGAACAGATTGGTGCGCATCCAGCCGATCCAACCTTGGGTGGAGGGGGGCGCGGGGCGCGGGGGGATCATCGTCTCCATCATTTAACGCTCCTGAATCGCCGCGCGGGTGTTGTACCAGTTCATGAACAGGGACGTTGAAAGCGAGGTCGTCAAATACACCAGCATGATGATGGCAATACATTCCACCGCCCGCCCCGTTTGGTTGATAGCGGTATTGGCAATCGAGACCACATCGGGGTAACCAATCGCCACCGCTAACGAGGAATTTTTGGTGAGATTCAAAAACTGGTTCGTGAGTGGCGGAATGATGACGCGCAAAGCCTGTGGCAGCAGCACCAGTTTGATGCTTTGCCAGCGGTTCAAACCCAGCGCACTGGCGGCCTCCAGTTGCCCTGCCGCGACCGATTGAATGCCCGCCCGCACCACTTCGGCAACAAAAGCAGCGGTGTAAATCGTTAAACCAATCAAGAGCGCAAGGTATTCGGGCGATAACGAACCACCGCCTTCGACCGCAAATTCCCCTTGGCGCGGAATATCCCAACTCCATGTATCCCATAGCGGAATGGGAAAATTGATACCACCCTTGCTCAAGAAAAAATAGCCTGCCGACAGTGGCTCGTTGCTCATGGGCAGCATTTCGGTGAAGAACAAATACCACATCAACAACTGCAACAGCACGGGGATATTGCGGAAAAATTCCACGTACACGCGCGATAAGCCACGAATCAAGGCATTGCGCGAAAAATTGCCCACGCCGATCAGCGTACCCAGCACCGTGGTCAAAATAATGCCCACCACCGCCACCCGCAGCGTGTTCACCAGCCCGACGAGGTAGGCACGCCAATACGATTCGCCCGAATCAAAGGGAAATAAACTTTCGCCAATATCAAAGCCCGCCGCGCTACTCAAAAAATCAAACCCGCTTTGAATGCCACGCGCACGCATATTGGTGGCGGTATTGTTCGCCAAATACCACGCAGTCAGCGCAACCACCGCCACCGCAACCACCTGATACACCAGCGCACGAAAAGCCTGACTGCGCCACGACCATTTTTTCTTGGGGGGGGACATCATGCACTCCAAAATATCCAAAACATCCAAACTAAAAAAGGGCAGTGCAGATACGTGCCTGCAACTGCCCTTTCACTTTTATTGAACCAAGAAATCCATTAACGGATGGGTGGTGCGTATTGGATGCCACCCTTGTTCCACAAATTATTCAAACCGCGTGGCAGTTGCAGGGCCGATTTGGGGCCTACATTGCGCTCGAAAATCTCGCCGTAATTGCCTGTGGCTTTGACCGCACGCGCCAACCACTCTTTATCCAGCCCCAGCAGTTTGCCGGTGTCTTCGGTTGTACCCAGCATCCGACCGATGGCGGGGTCTTTGGTGTTGGCTTTGAGGTCGTTCACATTGGCTTGGGTGATGCCCGCTTCTTCGGCTTCGAGCAGGCCGTAAATCGTCCACTTCACGATGGCTGCCCATTCGTCATCACCACGCCGCACCAAGGGGCCGAGGGGTTCTTTGGAGATCAGTTCCGGCAAAATCAGGTGGTCGGCTGGATTTTTAGCCGATTTGTTGCGCACCGAAGCCAGCCCCGACGCATCGGTGGTATACGCCACGCAGCGACCGGAGAAGTAAGCGCCTTCCACGGCATCCAATTTTTCAAACACCACGGGCTTGATGTTGAGGTTGTTGGCTTTGGAATAATCGGTCAGATTCTTTTCAGTGGTCGTACCCGATTGAACGCACACCGTTTGGCCTTTTAACTGCTTGGCGCTTTTGATTTTGCTTTTCACCGGAACCATAAAGCCCTGACCATCGTAATACACCACGGCGGTTTGGCTCAGGCCGAGGGAGGCATCGCGTGTGAGCGTAAAGGTCGTGTTGCGCGACAAAATATCCACCTCACCCGACTGCAAAGCCGTGAAACGTGCCTGCGCAATGAGGGGAACGTATTTCACTTTTTCAGGGTCACCCAGCGCGACGGCGGCTACGGCGCGGCAGATGTCAACATCCAAGCCCGTCCATTTACCGTTGGAATCGGCAGCACCAAAGCCCGCCAATCCGGTATGCACACCGCAAACGACCTGCCCGCGTGCTTTGACAGCATCCAGCGTTTTTCCGGCATGGGCGGGAGTTGCCGCCAGTGCGCCCAGAGTCGCTGCGGCAATGGCAGCCAGTTTGATTGGTTTGAGTGTCATGAAAATTCTCCATCGAAAAAATGGTTGCACATAAGATTGCACGTAAAACGATAGTAGTCGAAAAGCACCTTACCCCTTATGGGGGTTTGCACGCACCTGAAAATAGAACCTACATCACTATTGATTTAGTAGCTATAGATACCGGTTACTTCGGTGCTGTCGCCGTTTTCTCATGAAAATTGTGATACCAGAATAACCCCATTGCCATCAATACCGTTGGAACTAACGAACCCCAATTCAGCAATGCCCACCCCTGCGTCGTCACCAGTGCGCCCGATGCGAACGAGGTTAACGCCGTGGTCGCAAAAACCGCAAAATTGATCGCACCTTGCGCCTTGTCCCGCTCTTCAGGACGATAGGCTCGCAACGATAACGCGGTACTTCCCGTAAACACAAAATTCCACCCAACACCAAGCAAAAAGAGTGCCAGTGTGAATTGCATCAGCTCCACACCCGATAGCGCGATGCCGATGCACAGAAAAATCAGCCCAATGCCCACCGCCATGATCCGCAGGATGCCAAAGCGTTGCATCAAGTTGCCTGTGATGAACCCGGGGGCAAACATGCCGATCACATGCCATTCCAGCACCCACGCGGCATCGTCAAAGCCCAAACCGCACACTTGCATCGCCAGCGGAGTTGCCGCCATCAGCAAATTCATCACGCCAAAACTCAGCGCCGCACTGCCGCAAGCCACGATAAAAATCGGTTGCCGCACGATTTCGGCCATCGGGCGACCCGCCGCCGCACCCGTTTTGGGGGGCTGGTGGGCAGGAAATTCAATAAACGCCATCACCCCCATCGCCAGCAGCGCAACGGCAGCCAGCGCGATATACGCCCCAGAAAACGGCACTTCCAGTAGTGTGCGGGATTTAGCTGCCAGATTCGGGCCTGCAATCGCGCCAATCAAACCGCCTGCCATGACCAACGACACGGCTTTTTCACGCAACGAAACGCCGACCAATTCGGCGGCGGCAAAGCGGTATAACTGCCCGTTGGCGCTGTAATATCCGGCAATTACGGTAGCCAACACCACTATCCAAAATTGTTTTTCTGCTACGCCCCAAGCGCCCAGCAAGGCGGAAAAAATCGCCACCAGCAGCCCTATTTGGAATGATGTTTTGCGCCCCAATCGTCCCTGCACCCGTGCGACCAGCGAAGTCGAAAGCGCACCGCCCACCACGTAACCCATGACGGGCAAAGTCGCCATCCACGCCACCGGAGCGAGTGCCAGCCCCACCAGCCCATTGATGGCGATAAAGGTGACGTTATTGGTCAAAAAAAGCCCTTGGCATAGGGCAAGTAGCCATAGATTACGGTTCATAAAATAAAAACGGGGCATACGCCCCGTTTGATAATGTGCTATCCGAAAAAATTATGCTTGCGATGCTTTGCGCAAAATGGTGTACAGCTCGTCTTTCAGGTGCAGCTTTTCTTTTTTGAGCTGTTCAATTTCAACGGGAGTGCCGGGTTCTTCATGGGATTCCATGCGCTTGATCTGGTGATCCAGTGCATTGTGCTTGTCAAACAGGCGGGTGAAATGGGCATCAGTGGTTTTGAGTTGAGAAATCAGTTCGCGGTATTCAGGAAACATGGAAACTCCGTGTAATTTTATGGTTAAAAGCGTAATGCTAACCTATTGCAAAGCCGAATCCGAATCGGCGTAGGGATTTTCAAAGCCGAGGCGCTGCAAAATCTCAGCCTCGCGCAGCTCCATCACCTGCGCATCGTCCTCCTCTTCATGATCCCAGCCTTGGGCGTGCAGCGTGCCATGCACAATCAAATGGGCGTAATGGGCTTCGAGCGTTTTGCCTTGCTCCTCGGCTTCCCGCGCTACAACGGGAGCGCACAGCACCAAATCGGCTTGTACCGTGGGTTCTTGCGCATAGTCAAAGGTCAGCACATTGGTGGCGTAATCTTTTTGGCGGTAATCGCGGTTCAGGGTTTGACCCTCTTCGGCATCCACAATGCGCACGGTGATTTCGGCATCGTCCGCCAAGGCGTGGCGAATCCATTTGGTGACGCGGTGGCGTGCTAACGCCGCACGGTGGGGCGCTGGGTTCAACACCGAGCTAAATTGCAGCGAAAGCGACAAAGCGGGTAAATACGGGCGATTGGTGGAGCGGTTCATAGCAGTATGGCGATTAAGAAACGGGGTTGAGTTTGGCAGCTTCGTAGGCATCCACAATGCGGGCCACCAGCGGATGGCGCACGATGTCGATGCTGGTCAAGCGGGTAATGGCAACGCCTTCCACGCGGCGCAGTACCCGTTCGGCATCGACCAGCCCGCTTAATTGGGTTTTGGGCAGGTCGATTTGGGTTAAATCGCCCGTGATCACGGCTTTGGTGCCAAAACCGATGCGGGTTAAGAACATTTTCATTTGTTCGGGTGTGGTGTTTTGGGCTTCGTCCAAAATCACAAAGGCGTTATTCAGCGTGCGACCGCGCATAAAGCCCAAGGGAGCGATTTCCAATGCTTGGCGTTCAAAGGCTTTTTGTACGGGGTCAAAGCCCATTAAATCGTAGAGTGCATCGTAGAGCGGGCGCAGATACGGATCGACTTTTTGCGTCAAATCCCCCGGAAGGTAACCCAAGCGTTCACCGGCTTCTACAGCAGGGCGGGTAAGGATAATGCGTTGCACGGAATTCCGTTGCAAAGCATCCACCGCTGCCGCTACCGCCAAATAGGTTTTACCCGTTCCAGCAGGGCCGAGTCCAAGGGTAATGTCGCATTCGGCGATATTGTCCAAATACAGCGCTTGGTTTTTACTGCGCGGCTTCAAATCGGTACGGCGGGTGGCGAGGCTGGGGCCTGCAAGGGCATCGGCACTCCCATCACCGGATAGCATGAGTTGCACGGTAGCGGGGCTGATGGGCTTGGTCGCTATTTCGTAGAGGGCTTGCAGCACATCCATGCCACGCTGGGTAGGCGTTTTGCGCCCTTCAATTTTGAATTGTTCGTGGCGGTGCGCGATACGCACTTCCAGTGCCGTTTCGATAGTGCGAAGATGCTCATCCATCGCGCCACACAAGTTAGCTAGGCGGGTATTGTTGAGGGGGGCGAAAGTGTGACGAAGAATCAAGTCGATAATTCCTAAGTTACAGAAAAAACAAGGTTACAAGGGATAAGCAATGATAGGCAAATTAACAGGAACGCTGGGTGAAAAGAATCCGCCCCAAGTATTGGTGGATTGTCATGGGGTGGGCTATGAAGTGCAGGTTCCCATGGGTACTTTTTACCATTTACCGGCGGTTGGTGAACCCGTCTCCCTGCTCATCCACCCAGTGGTGCGGGAAGATGCCCATTTACTCTACGGATTTTTAACCCATGCCGAGCGCAACACGTTTCGAGAGCTTATCAAAATTTCCGGCGTAGGCCCGCGCACGGCGTTGTCGATTCTCTCCGGCATGAATGCGACCGAACTGGCTCAAGCCGTATCACAGCAAGAACCCGCCCGCTTAACGCGCGTACCCGGCATCGGCAAAAAAACCGCCGAACGCCTGCTGCTGGAGTTAAAAGGAAAAATCGGGCTGGATACGGGGGCGGGCGTGGAGGGTACGGCGGGGATGGTAGCACCCCACTCCAACCAATCCGACATCTTACAGGCACTGCTGGCACTGGGCTATAACGATAAAGAGGCGGCATTGGCCTTAAAAGCACTGCCGCTTGATGTAGGTGTCAGCGAGGGCATTCGACTCGCGTTAAAGTCGTTAACACGTTGAAATTAAAAAACGTTAAAACCCAATGACTGCCTCATGACGACTCTCAGTAATCTCGATCTCATCCGCCGCGTCCCCCTGTTTACACTTCTTCCGCCGCATCACATTTCCTTATTGGCTATGGTCGCCGCCAAGCACCGTTTTAAGCGCGGAACGGTGCTACTGGAACAGGGTAACGCCTCCGACACGCTCTACATCATTCTTTCCGGCAGCGCCTATGCCGTGATGACGGATGAAAAAGGGCGCGAAGTAATTGTGTCCACCCACGGCCCGGGCGACTATGTGGGCGAACTCGGCCTGCTGGACAATGTACCCAGCACCGCCACCGTGCGGGTCGAACGCCGCGTGGATGTGTTGTCGCTGGAGCGTGAAGTGTTTGTGCGTTGCCTGAACGAAAACATCGACATGGCGCATTCGGTGATGCGGGTACTCGCCCAACGCTTGCAGCAGGCGAATCAAAAAATCAGCTCTCTGGCACTTTCCAGTGTCTACGAACGGGTGGCGAAGGTGCTGATTGATCTCGCCGTACCAGATGAAAATGGACAATGTTTTATCCACGACAAAGTTTCTCGCCTGAATATCGCCAAAATGGTGGGTGCTTCGCGTGAAATGGTGACCCGCGTCATGAAAGATTTTGAACGAAGTGGCTTTATTCAGATATTAGAAAACGGAAAAATCCAAGTCATCGATCGGCGTAAAAGATCAGAAAATTAAAAGGTAGCACCATGACTCTTGAGTGGAATCCTCGTCTTGATACCTGTGATGTTCAAATCAACCAGCAGCATAAACGTCTTTTTGCATTGGTGAATCAGCTCATCCATGCCACCGATTCCACACAGGCGCGTGATAGTACCCGCCGCCTGTTGGATTATTTAGAAGCGCATTTTGCTTATGAAGAAGCCACGATGGAACACGCCAATTACCCCGACACCTTAGAGCATCGGCGTGACCATATTCAATTGGGTTCCAAAATGCGTTTTCTGCAAAAGAAACAACCCGAGATGCCCCCCGCTTTGTATAAATTCCAGTTGGTCGCCATGTTTAAGGAGTGGATGCAGCACCACATCCCCGAACACGATATCCGGTTGGCGGAATTTTTATCCTACGGCGATACCTGTCATGCGGATTTATTATGAGTATTCATTATGAGCATTCAAACCGATAACTTTGCGATGCCACCCCCCCAGCGGATGGTCGCCGCCGCCCCCGCCTCGCCGCAGGAGGAAGCGATTGAACGCGCCCTGCGTCCGAAGTGGATGGAAGAATACGTGGGTCAGGTCAAAATCCGCGAGCAGTTGGAAATTTTCATCGGAGCCGCCAAAAAACGGGAAGAAGCGCTCGACCATGTGCTGCTCTTTGGCCCACCCGGGCTGGGTAAAACGACGTTAAGCCACATCATCGCGCACGAACTGGGTGTGAATTTGCGGCAAACCAGCGGCCCCGTGTTGGAAAAGCCCAAAGATTTGGCGGCGCTGCTGACGAATTTGGAAAAAAACGATGTCCTTTTCATCGACGAAATCCATCGTTTAAGCCCGATTGTGGAAGAAATTCTCTACCCCGCATTAGAAGATTACGCCATCGACATCATGATCGGCGAAGGCCCTGCCGCGCGTTCCATCAAGCTGGAATTGCAGCCCTTCACGCTGGTAGGTGCAACCACCCGTGCGGGGATGCTGACCAACCCGCTGCGCGACCGCTTTGGCATTGTTGGGCGGCTGGAGTTTTATACGCCGGAAGAATTAGCCCGTATCGTGCAACGCAGTGCCGGATTGTTAAAAACCCCGATGGATGCCGAGGGTGGCTTTGAAATTGCCCGCCGTTCACGCGGCACGCCCCGCATCGCCAACCGTTTATTGCGCCGTGTGCGCGATTATGCGGATGTGAAAAGCGATGGCAGCATCACGCTCGACATCGCCAACCGTGCGCTGGCGATGCTGGATGTCGATCCGCAGGGCTTTGATTTGATGGATAGAAAAATGCTCGAAGCCATTGTGCATCGTTTTGACGGCGGCCCCGTGGGGCTGGACAATATCGCCGCCAGCATTGGCGAGGAACGCGAGACGATTGAAGACGTGATCGAACCGTACTTGATTCAACAAGGCTACCTGCAACGCACCCCACGCGGACGCATTGCCACCATAGCAGCGTACCGGCATTTGGGGGTGGAACCGCCTGCCAGCTTTCAACCACAGAAAGAATTATTAACATGAAAAACCTCCCCACCTTGAGCCGCCGCACGTTATTGGGTGCAGCAGGATTGGCATTATTCGCCCCTGCACTGTACGCGCAAGGCAAAGCCGTCCCCGACATGAAGCCCGTGCAAGTATCGCCCCATGTGTGGTGCATTTACACCCCGCACGGTGAACCGACACCAGAAAACCACGGCATGATTTCCAACGTCACTTTTGTGGTGACCCGTGCCGGCATCGTGGTGTTAGATACTGGCGGCTCCTTGCACATTGGGCGTATGGCGATTCGGCAGATCAAAAAGGTCAGCAAAAAGCCCGTTATTGCCTTGATTAACACACATTTTCACGGTGACCATTGGTTGGGCAACCATGCGTTTATCGAAGCATATGGCAATAAACTCCCAATTTATGCGTTGTCAGAAGCAACCCAATTTATTAAAAGTGAAGAAGGCCAGCAATGGGTCGGTTTAATGGAGCGTTGGACGAATAAAGCAACCGCCGGAACGCAAGCGATTATTCCCAATGCCGAAGTGAAAAATGGGCAGGTTTTAGAATTTGGCGATGTCAGTTTGAAGATGCACTTTTATGGTCGGGCGCATACGATAGCCGATTTGTCGGTCGAGGTGGTTCAAGATAAATTGACCTTTGTCGGTGATATTGCCATGACCGACCGTATCGGAACATTTGACGAAGGCTCTTACGCCGGTACGTTGCGGTATTTTTCCGAGTTGAAGAAAAATGCGGGCGATCAACTGTGGTTACCCGCACACGGCGTGGCATCGCGTGATTTATTGGATACGTATGGCGCATTCATGTCAGGTATTTGGGAAAACTGCTTGAAAGCCGTGAAAGATGGTAAATCCGAATCCGAAGCCAAAGCCTTGGTATTAGCCGACCCGCGTGTGGCGATTCGGGCCAAAACCATGCAGGGTTTCCAAAATGGTATCGGCAAATACATTAGTTTGGCGTATTTAGAAGCGGAAAAAGAGGCGTTTTAAGAAAGCATTTTAAGAATCCCTACTATGCGAATTCAATTTACCAAAATGCAGGGTGCTGGCAACGATTTTGTGGTGCTAGACGAAACCCGCGCCCCCTTGGGTCTCACCAAAGATCATTACCGTTTTCTGGGGGATCGCCACTTTGGTGTGGGTGCGGATCAAATCCTCACCGTTCGCCCTGCACCCACCCCCGATACGGATTTTGAATACATCATTCACAATGCCGACGGCGCGGAAGTCGAACAATGCGGCAACGGTGCGCGTTGCTTTGCCCGTTTTGTGCGGGAGCAAAAATTATCGGACAAAGACGTTTTACGGGTGCAAACCAAAAAGGGCGTGATTGAACCCCGCTTCGCCCCCGATGGTCGCATCACCGTGAACATGGGTCGCCCCATTTTTGCACCGGAACAAATCCCATTCAACCCCAACGGTTTGTCCTTCACCCCGATGGGTTCATGGGGTAATTGGGTGCTAGAGCTGAAGGGCAGTGCAGGAAACGCGCTGGTTTCCATCGCCACGGTGTCGATGGGCAATCCGCACGCCGTGGTATTGGTGGAAGATGTGGATCATGCGCCCGTGCGAACCTTGTCGCCGCCCATTCAGCAAAGCGGGCATTTTCCCGAAGGCGTGAATGTCGGATTCTTGCAAATCAAAAACCGCAGCCATGTGAAACTGCGCGTGTTTGAACGCGGCGTGGGCGAGACACTGGCCTGCGGTACGGGTTCGTGCGCGGCGGTTGTGGCGGGGATTCGGCTCGGTTTGCTCGACCCTTCCGTTGAAGTCGAAACGCGCGGCGGTTTGCTCGGAATTGCATGGGGCGGACGCGAAACCGACCCCGTGTTGATGACCGGCCCCGCCGTTACCGTGTTTCATGGCACGATTGAATTGCCCGATTAAGGCGCAATCGTCACGACCAGCGGCTGCACGTTAAACACCAGCGTGCCATCGTCCAGCCGATAGCCTGCATGAACCGTGAGCTTTCCGGCAATGCCCCGCAAAATACCGCTAAGAACCGGAATATCCTCCACCTCGCTCAAGGCGGTGCGGGTATCGGCGGCGGCTAATTGCGTGGGCTGGAAAGACGTTCCCAGCACCTGCCATTCGCTGCCGCTGCGGGTGAGCCAGAGCGGTTGCGTTGCGCCGTTCGCCTGATAACCAATCAACACAAACAACGCCGCCGCTTGCCCCACATGCGCCGTGTCTACGCTTACCGTACTGGCGATGCTGAAGGTATCTTGGTCACGGATGCTGCTGCCGTTGATTTGGCGGGTACTGAGGTTGAGGATATTATTTTTGAAGCTGGCACTGGTCGCAATGGGTCGGATGCTATTGCCGCTGGGCAAAACCGCTCCGGCTGGGCTGGTGGTGATGGTGGCAGGGCTGGTGCTGGAAAACTCCACTGCACCGCTATCGCACACGCTGGCGCGGGGCATTCCCCGCTGATCGGTGGCAAGACAGTTAGCGGTTACGCCTTTGCGCAGGGCGGAACTGCTGGTTTGTAGATTCAGCGTGGGCGTGAGTCCACCGTAATCGCCCAATGCCGCGAGCTGTGGATTTGCCACGGGCAACGCGGCAATGCACTCGTAATCGTTAAAGTTGCTGGTGAGCCGTGCCGGATATTGGATATTGCCGCCGCCGTCGATCAAATTGGCGGTGCAGTTTTGCTGAATTTTCCAACCCGAACCGCCTGTGTTATTCGCAACAATCGAATTTTTCAGCGTAATGCCCGAACCGCTAATCGCCCCGCCCCACGCCGCTGCACGGTTATTGGCGATGGTGGAGTGGATGATTTCGGTTCCCGTTCCCGCTACCAATGCACCGCCATGACCGCGTTTCCAGTTGTTCACATCAGTGGCGGGAATGGTGCTGTTCTCCACCCAGTTGCCGCTGAACGTGCTGTTCACGATTTGGGCAGGTGATTGCACCCGCACGCCGCCGCCCAATTCGCCCGTCGCGCCATTGCCCACGATGCTGGAATTTTTCAGATACAACAACGCGCCTGCCGTGGCTTTTTCTGTGCCGGATTCGGTGCGCTGGTGGTAGATCGCGCCCCCGCTTTTCGCCGTGTTGCGGTAAAACGTGCTGCTGTCGATTTCGAGGGTGGTTGCGCCGTGAATGTAGCTAAACAACGCCCCGCCCAAATGGTTGGTGCTGTTATCGGTAAAGCGCGAGCGGATGATCTTCAACGCCCCTGCTCCACCGCCGCCTTCGCTTTCTTTTTTCGCGCCGTCGATGTAAATCGCACCCCCGCCACCGCAATCGGCCAGCTGGTTGATAGCCGTGGTGTGCATGGCGGAATTGTGGCTAAACAGGCTGTCGGTGATGGTTAAATCGGTGCGCAAATTGTTGATTGCGCCGCCGTTGTTCGCCTTGTTGCCGACAAAACGGCTGCTACTAATCGCCACTCGACTACCGCCACCGATGAACAATGCGCCGCCGCCATCACACGCTTGCGTATCGCGCGTGGCTTGGTTGTTTTGAAAATTCACGTTATCGATGCGCAAATGATTCCAATACCCGACTTGAAACGCGCCCCCTTGATCGGTGGTGAAACCGTTGTGCAGGGCGATATTTTTCAGTGTGAATTGAAAACCGCCGCTGCTTTGCAAGGTGTAGCCGCTGTCGGTTTTTAAAATACGGGTTTTGCCTTGCCCATCCAGCGTGATTTTTCCACCACCATCCAGTGTTAATTGGTTGGTTTGGATGAATTTTTCGGTAGAAATCGCAAGGGTAAACTGTTTTGCACCGCATTGAAATGCAATCGTTTCACCTGTTTTGGCATTGGCTAATGCCGCATCGAACGCCGCTTCAGTGCAACTCGTTGCCGTTCCGTTGCCCACCGTTCCCGCATGTGCGGAGAATGTGAGCAGCAAACTCATCAATTTGGGTACAGAGCGCATGATTTACCCCAATTTATGCGTGCGATCACCGCGTGCAAAGCCAATGGCATCCCAAAATTCACCTTTGGTGAAGCCGATCACCTTGAAAAACTCGCCCATTTCGTGTTCAAAAATCAGCTTTTGGGCGCTGATACGGTCGGTGCGCGAGGCTTCCATCAGCCTATCACCAAACCCGCAATTCAGCAAAAAGTAGGCTTGATTGGTGTAGCCCAGCACTTCCAAGCCCGCATCTTGCCCCGCCACCGCAATACCCGTGAAATTGATGTGCGAAGTGATGTCTTTATCCCCCACGGCTTCCAGCGGGTTTTCGTCCATGCGGTGGGCGCGGTGGCACATGAGCGTGCCGGTGATGCGCTGCTCGTGGTAATACTCGGCTTCGGGGAAACCGTAATCCAGCAGAAAAATCGCACCCTTGCCCAGATGTTCGCCCAGCGTGCGCATAAAGGCCTCGGCTTGCGGATGGATTTCGGTGAGGTAATCGTGGTTGCCGGATACTTCCAGCGGGGGACGCAAATCGGTGGGCTTGTCGGCAAAAACGAAAGCGTTTTCGTGCCAAACCACGCCGCGCTCGTGCCACACGCCGCCCACACGCGCCAGCAGTTTGACGGGCATCGCATCCAGCAATTCATTGCCCACCACCACGCCGTTGAAGGCATCGGGCAGGGCGCTTACCCATTCCACACGCTCGCTATGGGGTTGCAGGGTTTCGCGCTGGCGTTCTTTCAGGGCGTTGGATAAATCGACAATCGTGTATTTCCGCACGCTCACGCCCATTGCATCCAAGGCGTTCAAAATCTGCAAAGCGAGTGCGCCTGTGCCAGCACCAAACTCCCAAATTTCATCGGTTCCGGTCGCTTCGAGTGCTTGGGCGATTTGGCGGGCGATGGTTTGACCAAAGAGCGGCGAGATTTCGGGCGCGGTCACAAAATCGCTTCCGTCTTTGTGCGGCAAGCTGCCCAAAATGTTGCTGCCCTTGCTGTAATAACCCCTATCTGGCGCATACAGTGCCTGCGCCATGAAATCGTCAAACGCTATCCAGCCACCGCTGGACACAATCAAAGAATGGATATGGGATTCGAGAGGAGTCGGCATAAATTTCAAAATCACAATTAAAGTGACTTGAAGTGTACCGTTGGAGGTTTAGGTTTGATGAAAAACCAGTTCCTGCACGGGTTTTTCGCCGACCAAATGTTCCGCGATGATGCGATCCATATTCTCCGGTGTCACGTTGTAATACCACGTACCATCGGGCTGCACGCACATCACGGGGCCGCCTTTGCAAGCGGCAAAGCAACTCACGCGGCTGCGTTTGATACGCAAATCGCCCTCATGCAAGCCCGCTGCCTTGAACTTTTCCCCCAGACTGTCGAAGAGCATTTGTGCCTCGCCATTCTGGGTGCAGCGTGGCCCCGTACACACCAGTAAATGGCGTTTGTAGTAGCCAATTTTGGGTTTGGTGACGGCGGCTTTGGCTTCTTCGCTCATACCTCGGTTTCCTCCGCCGCCGTTTCTTCGTCTGCGGTCGGCATTTTCAGAACGGCTTCGATGTAATCGGCGGGCAAGTGGTGCTGCGTGGCTAAATCGGCAATACTTTGTCCTTCTGCGTGGTCGATGTGGAGATTTTCCATCCATCCCACCAAGCCTGTCGAGAGCGAACGCCCCGCCTTCTCGCCCTCACGGGTGCTACCGTCGCCGTGCAGCTCGTATTTATTCGCGTAACCACGCGGCGTAATCATCAAACCATCGCGCACAAAGGTGTTACTGTTGCCGATTAACACGGTACTGAGCATCCCGATGTCGCAATCGCTCATGTTTTGCAAGGTGGTGAACACAATCGCTTGGCGGCGGCGATAAGCCGATTTGACAATGGCGACCGGCGTATCGGGTGAGCGGTGGCGCAAGAATAATTGCTGTGCCTGCACGATTTGCTGGGTACGCCGTCCGCTTTTGGGGTTGTACAACGCCACCACAAAATCCGCTGCGGCCACTGCATCCAAACGACGCGCAATCACGGGCCACGGCGTGAGCAAATCGGAGAGCGAAATCGAGCAAAAATCGTGCGTCAATGGCGCACCGACCAAAGAGGCACACGCGTTAATCGCCGATGCCCCCGGAATCACTTCCACTTCCACCCCCGAATCGGGTGTCCATCCGGCTTGAAACAAAACTTCGTAGGTCGGGCCAGCCATGCCGTACACGCCTGCATCGCCGGAAGAAATCAGTGCAACCTTTTTGCCTTCACGCGCGGCTTCCAACGCATGAATGGCACGGTCTAATTCTTCCGTCATGCCTTTGCGGATGACTTCTTTGCCTTCCAGCAAATCCGCCACCAGCTTGATGTAGGTGACATAGCCCACTACCACATCCGCCTCGGCAATGGCAGCGCGGGCGCGGTGGGTCATGTGGTCGTGGTTGCCGGGACCAATGCCCACCAGCATGATTTTTCCGTGGCTCATGCTTTGAATGGGGATTGTCTTTGTCCCACTAAACCAACTACACCCAATAAACCGATTAAACCGACCGTGATGACAGGTTCAATCAATACCATGCTGAGGTAAGAAGCGGCAAACATCGCCCAATCTGCAACGGGGGTAGAAACATTGCTCATGGAAAGCCAAAATCCCACCATCAAAGTGACACCGCTGTAATAAACCGCGTCCAATTTCAGGATGTTGGAAACACTCAAATCCTGTAAATTTTGCAAACTTTGTACTTTCTTGCCCATGCTGTGGTGCAGGACGACCAAGGGAACCGCCAAACTCAGAAAATTGATCGACAGGTGTGCCAAATCTTGCGGTTCAAAAATCAAGCCTTGCAACAATAAGCCCAGACCAAAACCGAGCAAGGTAGGCACAAAACCGAGGAGTAAATAAATCGGCATCGCTCCCACCATGTGCAGTTCCGAAGGCCCAATCGGAAGATGCCACACTTGCATCAACACGCTAAAAAAGAAGGCTGCCAATCCGGTGCGCAGCCATGTAGTGGGGCTTTTAAGCCAATCTGCCGAATACGCCGCAATCAACGCCGTAGCACCAGCCGAGGCGTAGGCGATTTTTTCAGGGGACAAAATTCCAATTTCAATGTGCATGGTGATGACCTTTCAGGTTCAGGGTGGGTTGAAAAATTAAGAAGTAATTAGGGCAGTAGAGGCGATTGAGGCAATCGAAATCGTGGCATTTTTTCCATCCACACCGCGCAGTTTGTGTTTTTCAACGATCAGCGTAGATTGCATACCAGCCGCCAATAAAGCCGCTGCTTCGCTGACCGATGGCGTTCCGGTAAAACGGCGCACGGTCTCAGAAGGATTTGGCACAGGAATATCGGCAAGCTGTTCGGGGGTATAAAAAGTCAACGACCAACCGTGCTGCTGTGCCAATGCCAGCAAACTGGGTTCATCGGCTTTCAGGGTGATGCTGGCGGCGGCGGTGATGTCTTCGATGCGGGCATTTGCCAATGTCAAGGCTTCTGCCAAGGCTTGCTGCACGGTTGCCAATGGTGTTCCGCGATCACATCCCAAACCCACGGCGATAGCGGGGCGAGGCGGGCGGTACACCACCAAACGCTCATGCAGTTGCTCCCAATGCGCGGGGGTGACTTCGGCGTGGGTAATCCACAGCACCGCCTTGAAACGGGTTAAATCGACATCCGCCCAGCGTTCAAATAGATGAATGCTCGCTGGTAAAGGCGTAGGGCGTGTCCACCAGTTGCGGCTACCGGCTTCTTGCACTACCGCAACGGGTTCTTCGTTCACCACCGCCGCTGAAACGCGGGTGATATTGATTTTGGGCGCTTCGACTTTCCAGCCCAATTCACGCCCCAGAATATCGACGGGGATGGTTTTCCCGACATCGGATGCAGTGGTTAGCACGGGCGTTGCATCCATCAACGCCGCGATATATTCCGCCATCGCATTCGCCCCGCCGACGTGACCGGATAACACGGGAATGACAAATTGCCCCGCATCGTCCACCACCAGCACGCCCGGGTCTTCGTCCTTGTTTTTCAAATGCGGGGCAATCAAACGCACCACCGCACCGAGTGACACGAAGAAAACAATCTGATCAAAATCGGCAAAAAGGCTGGCGATTTCATCACGGAACGCGCCGCTGTAGGTGCGA
>CALMCD010000151.1 GCA_937863075.1 uncultured Rhodoferax sp.
TCGGGTCGATACGGGCCGTGCCGTAAACCGCGCAGCTTTTTACCGCTGCCCGCCACCTGCACTTTAGCGCCATTTGCCGTTAGTATCGTTGCCGCTTGCCACACACGCCCTTGCCCGCACGCCTCGGGAAAATCGGTTTTCAGGCGCGGGTTGAACTCTAATTCGGCTTTGATTGCCTCTAGCATCGGGTACGCTTGGTCGATGCTGTCCATCACGATAACGGGGTATTTTTTACGCCCAGTCACGATGCACCACAGCGTATGCAACTGCGTTACGATGGTTGATTTGGCTTCTCCGCGCGGTGCGGCAATTGCATCGCTGCATGATTCATTCGCGTCCGCAATCTTGGGCAAACGGTCATACAAATACGCCTGCAATTTGGAGCGATGGGGAGAGCGGATGTAGTGGGGAAAATACGTTTCGCAGAAACCCCCAAAGTCTTTCGTTGCGCTTTTGCGCCGTTTTGCAACCGCTTTAGGGTCAGCGCTAAACCCCGATACTTCCGATTCAATTCGCGCACGCAACGCATCCGCAAACGCTTTCATATCCAGCGCTGCGGCTTTGGTCGTGAGCTTTTTAGCGGTCGCCATTGCTGTACAAATCCAGTGCATCCAACGCCGCTTCTGCTGCGCTGGGGTGTCGTCTTACAAGCAGCTCCACGTATGCTTTTACTGCTGCGTTTTCGATAGCTAGTTGGTCGGTTTCCGGCATTAACGCCTTCGCCACTGCTTTCGCTTTCATAAGGCTGTCGGCAAGGCTTGCCATTGCCTTCGCCACGTCCATCGGATTAGCGTCTTCTGCCCCCGAAAGAACCTCCAATGTTGCTTCAACGCGCAGGACAAACGCAGCGGCTGCACGCCCCATTGCCGCATCAAACCCTCCGCCGGAAACCAGCAAACTTGCCCGCTGGAACTTATCCCAATCGTCGCCCTTATCGGCTGCATCGGCTTTCCAGCGCCGCGCGGTGACTGCTGGCACGTTGTTTTTAACGGCAGCCAAATCCAACGGCATCCCGCCGATGTAATCCGCTCGTACCGCCGCTTTTGTTTCCTTGGGGTGTGCCATACGGGTTATTCCAGTGCCGGGAAATCGGCATTGCCTTGGGCAACATCGCGCCCGCGCTCGGTGATTTGGGCGGTATCGTCCTTAAACGTCACCAGCCCGACCTCTGCGAGTAATCCCAAATCCGACCGCACCAATGCCGAACTCATAACGATACCGTGGATGTTGTACATCTTCACCATCAAATTACGTGTCCGCTCCGTGCTTTGCTCACAAAAATAGAGCGTTGCCAGCAGGCTGTGTCGGCGTTTTGCGGGTGTTGTCTTCATTTTTTGTCCTCCCCGCCCATAATCTTGACTTGGATCAGTCGAAGGGTTTGCGACATCATTTCCGATGCCGTTGCGACCCGCTCCATGTTGACTTTCAGGTAATTTATTTCTTCTGTGACCGCGCGAATATCTTGGTCGGTTGGTAGGTGTTCGACTTTGTTTTCGATGCCAATCAAGCGTCGTTCGTGGTCTTTGATTTGCTGGTTTATTTCCTTGGATAGAGCGTCAATCTCCTCCAGCGAATCTTTGTTCATCTTCAGGAGATGAAGGTAAAACCCGACAATGCCGGAAACTGCGATGCTAGTCCCACTCAAAACCGTATTCCATTCAATTCCCAGCATCTTCTTCACCTTCTAGTTCTTTAGACCACTCCGCCCATGCGTCTAATCGTGCTCGACAATCTTGGTATTGGGCAGCGGTTTTGGTAATCCAATCGGTAACGTCTGCATCGGTGGCAATTCCGGCATCGGTTTCATCAGTTCCGACGGTGGCTTGAGGCGTGGCAGCGGTGGCGGGCAGGACTGTAAACCCAAGCTCGCCGTTGAGCACCCGTAGAGTGTTGCTATCCAAACAATAGCGATAGACAGTTGTATTTCGCGCGGCATCCGACACCTTCTTTCTGGTTTTTTCGTTCCCATCCAGTGCGTTAGATAGACGGGTTACGACTTGGTCATTTTTTTGCGCTTGGCCATTGATGGATTGGGTGACTTT
>CALMCD010000152.1 GCA_937863075.1 uncultured Rhodoferax sp.
TTGCCATTCGGCGGTATGTGTCCACGCATCGCGGCGGTGTTCGAGCGCGAGCTTGGCATTCAGCGGCATGATGTTGTAGAGGTTATCGCCCGTCGTTTGGTTTTCACCGCGCACCCAGCTCATGAGGCCGGATACTTTCCATTGCCCCGCTGCATTACTCCACGCCCGATAACCGGAAACATCGAATCCATACAGCCGCGCAGATTGGTTCACGTACTGCAAATTCACAAAGCCGTTGGTTTGGGTGAGGTTGCTTGCACCGCCACACTGCCCAAAATTGCAACGCTGGGCATCCATAAAATCGTCCACCCACGTTATGTAAGCCGTGGTTTTGAACTGCCATGCCGAAGCAGCCGATGCCGCATCGTGCCAATCCGCGCTCATGCTGGCGGTGTAGGCAATTTCGGGTTTCAAATTGAGATTGCCCACATAACCATTGCCATCGCCGACAAAATTGTTCATGAGCGTAGCCATCGGTTGGGTTGACCACGGATAACGCTGGTACAAATTGGGTGAACGGGTTTTGCGCGAAAAACCGCCTTCCAGCGTGCGATTCACGTCCGGCGTGTAGCGGGCGAGGGCGCTCATATCCCAGTTGGAATCAGTGCGTTGGCGTGATTGGGCGTTAAACGCTGCGGCATCGGCTGCCCAAATCGGCTGGCTGTTGTAGCCTTGCACGAATCCGGCATCGGTCGAAACGCTTTCATGGCGCACACCCCAGAGGGTCATGAGTTCGCTGCTCCAAAGTGCTTCCCATTCCACAAAAGCACCCAAACGCTTGCGCGTGCCATAATCGACATTCCAAAAATCACGCGGAGCCATCACCCCACCCGCTGGCGGCCACCAGTCGTAGAGCGTGTAGGTTTGCGATTCGAGTCCGATTTTGATGAGATCGCGGTCAGAAGCATCCCAATCCGCCTGAATCAAGCCACCTTGGGTTTTTCCGGTGGTGTTCATAGGCATACCCAATGTGCCGTAGCCGAAGCGATCCGCTCCCATATTCATAGCATGGTCTGTACGCTGGCTGTATGCTCTGGCCTGAAAACGTCCCCAATCGAATTCACCTTGGTAACGCACATTCACCTGCGTATTGTCGTTTCCCGTCATGTCCATGCGCTGATTCGGGAAGCCTTCAAACGGTAAATGCTGCGTTCCCACATTGAGCTGGAACAGTTCCGAATCGCGGCGCACGGCGAGCCGAATATCGTGATTCTGCACTGTGTAGCCCGTCGAACCAATGTTCTTTCCGGTTGCGCTGGTGAGATTATCGGAACGGGTATAGCCGCCGGAATACGTGAGGTTGATGTTTTCACCCACATAGCTAGCGTTCAGGTTTGCGCCAGCCGCTTTGCCGTTGCTGCGGTAAAACGTGCCGATTTGCCCTTTGGTAGTCACATCGTTGGCATTATCGGCAAATTCGGGCGGAGCGGCCTGCACCTGAATCGTGCCGCCGATGCTATCGCCGCCTACGCTCACGGGGGTGATGCCCGCAAACACCGTAATCGAACCAACCCGACTGCTATCCATATACGAGAGCGCCGAATTCATGTGGTTCGGGCAGGCGGACATTAAATCCATCCCATCAACTTGAATCCGCAAACGGTCATCGGCTAATCCATGCAGCGCGGGCAGACTCGAAACCCCGCCCGCCCCGTACAGGCTGATGCCCGCCGTGTTTTCGAGCAATTCGGCGGTATCGCTCACGGTGGGGCGCTTGGGCAATGGCGCGTTAATCGGCGTGATTTTGGGTGCGGAGACTTTAACCGCATCCAACGCCAACGGCGGATTATTTTGCGCGGTAGCAGCCAATGGTGTAGCTAATGGCATAGCCAAAATCACCGCTGCCACACGGGTTAAACGAAAGTTCATGGCGTTTTAGTTTTTCTGGGTGAATGGGTCAGCAAACGCGGGATTCGTCAAAAATGCCGAATCGGTCAGCGTTTTCAAAAAGGCGATCAGGTCGGATTTATCCTGCGGCGTTAAAGCCAAAGGTTTAGAAGGGTTCTTCATTTTGATGTCCAGCACCGCCTCCAAAGTCGCCACGCTGCCATCGTGCATATAGGGTGCGGTCACGGCGATATTGCGCAAACTGGGCGTGCGGAATTTGCCCATATCTTGTGGTAAACCACTCAACTCCATCACACCGCGATTCGGTTCGGGGTACGCGCCTTTACCGTCGAGGTTGTAAAGCCCGATGTTGTGAAATTTGTCATCGCTGAAGTTAAAACCATTGTGGCATTCGGAACAACCCGCTTTTTCGCTAAAAAACAGATTTTTCCCGCGCAATTCTTCATCGGTCAATGTGGTTTTACCCGCCAAAAATTGGTCGTAACGGCTGTTATCCGAAATCAGCGTGCGTTCAAACGTGGCAATCGCTTGAATGATGTTTGTCCACGTCACGGGGTTGGCATGGTTGGGATCGTTTGCAAAAGCTATCGAAAATTTCGACTGATAAAACGGGTCACTGGCAATGCGCTGCAAAATTTGCGCTTTATTGCTATCGTTCACGCCCATTTCAACGACGTTTTCGCCGAATAAGGGAACTTCCATTTGACGTTCCAAGGTCAAAAGCGAAGGGTTCGCCCATGTGAAGGTGGTGTGGTAGTTCAGGTTTTGCAAAGGCTGGGCGTTACGGGGCGTAAATTCGCCCGTAGAACCTTCGGAAACGGCTTGCCCATCGGTAAACGCGAGGTGCTGAAAATGGCAACTGGCACACGCTAATGTGCCGTTACCGGATAGGCGTTTGTCGTAAAACAAATAGCGCCCTAAATCGGCTTTCCCCGCGTCCACTGTCGTTGCTGGCTGGGTGGTGTTATTGCCACCGCAGCCGCTTAAACCCTGTACCACCAACGCCAGCATCACGAAGAAGCTGCGATGGTGTGGTTTCATTATTTTGCAATCGCCTTGAAGACTTTTTGTGCTGTGCCACCGTTAATCGGCTGACCGTTAGAGCCGCTACCAAAGCTGATTTGCAATTCGGAGAAGAGTGCAGGGCATTCAGGGTCGGTTGTGCCGGACATACAACCTGCTGCACCGCCGTTTTCAATCGTGACATTGCTGGTTTTGAACAATTGACCGATGTCCAATGCCACTTTTTGGGTATCTACATTAAAGGCAGACAAGCTAAAGTCGGATAAATTGAGATTGGTACAGGTGTAAATATCGGTTGTTCCGACTTTGGCGGTACAACCCGTAGAACCAACGTGCAAATTAAAAGTAGGGATATTGCTCACAACCGCTGCCGTTGTTGCAGTGGCTGCTACGGTTTTTGTAATACCACCCACGGGATTCAATTCAATTTTCGTAAATTTGCGACCCGATTGCCATGACCAGTTCATGGCGGCACTATCCAACGGTGGCGTACCACCCGCCACAGCGGTATGGTTCATGGTTTCAGGCACACCCACGCTGGCTTTTAACCCCACATAGGTTCCATCGGGCACGGTTCCGGTGATAACGGCATTCATATCTGCCGTTCCACCCGTAGCACAAGCACCGGTGGCATTTTCCAAATCAATCAGCGAAACGGTTTCTGTGCCTTGGGAAAAAGTTTGGGTTAATTGCCATTTATTGGCATCCAATTTCACGGGAACGGCTACGCCTTGGTCGTTAATCAGCACCACATTGGTGATGTAAAAACGCAAATCTTGCACTGCCGCAGAAACTCCGGTCGTACCCATACCTGTCAGCGTTGTGGCGCAGGTTACGGGCGTTGTGCCATTCACCGCAGCGAA
>CALMCD010000153.1 GCA_937863075.1 uncultured Rhodoferax sp.
TTGCAGCGTTTATTGGATGTGCGGCGCACGTTGAATTTGCGCAATACCGCGCACAGTTTGGTGAAATTGATGAACCCCGTGCAGGGTAAAAGTCTGCTGGTGACGAGTTATACGCACCCTGAATACGCGGTTTCAATGGCGCAAACGCTGGAACTCATGGGTGCAAATGCACTACTTTTACGGGGAACTGAAGGCGAATCGGTGGCTGATCCCCGTCGTACACCGCGTATGCAGGGGTTTATCGGGGGGCGGGCGGTGGAATTGCAAGCCTTGCAAGAGGGAACGCTGGGCAGTTTGCCCGAATTACCGTGCTTAGAACCGGAACAAACCGCCCGTTACATCCGCGAAGTGCTGGATGGAACGCGCCCCGTGCCGCATCCTATCGCCCAACAAGTGGCACATATCATGCACTTAAACCATCAATTGAACGCATGTTAAGCCCCGTAGTGCTAAGGGTTGCCCCTAGCTCGATATAATAGGAGGCTTTTTTCAAAATCCAGTCGTCCCAAGCGCAGTTCAAGCACCATTCCCTACCAACAATAGCAGCCAAGAATCGTTCTTGAGCCAAACTTGGGCGTACCCGCAACTTTTCGGAGAACCCAGTGCTTTTGTCTCTCAAGGGAACCACCCCCCCCGCCATTTTGGCACTCGCAGACGGCACGGTCTATATTGGCAATTCAATCGGAGCCAGTGGCTCTACAGTCGGTGAAGTCGTGTTCAACACGTCCATGACCGGTTATCAGGAAATTCTGACCGATCCTTCCTATTGCCAACAGATCGTCACCCTCACCTATCCCCACATCGGTAATTACGGAACCAATCCAGAAGATGTTGAGTCCAACCAAGTCCACGCCGCTGGCTTGGTGATTCGGGATTTGCCGTTGCTGGAATGCAATTTTCGCAGCACCGCCAGTTTGGGCGATTATTTGAAACAATCCGGCACAGTCGCCATCGCCAACATCGACACCCGCCAGCTTACCCGCCAACTGCGCACGCAAGGCGCACAAAACGGCTGCATTTTGGCACTGAAAGAAGGCGAAACGGTGACGGATGCTATCCGCGCCCAAGCGATTGCGCTGGCGCAAGCCGCGCCTTCTATGGCGGGAACGGATTTGGCGAAGGTCGTGACCGCGCCCGAAACATCGCAATGGACGCAATCCGAATGGAAACTAGAAACCGGCTACGGCGAGCAAACCGCGCCCCGTTTCCATGTGGTGGCGTTCGATTTTGGCGTGAAGAAAAACATCCTGCGCATGTTGGCAGAACGCGGCTGCAAAGTGACGGTGGTTCCCGCGCAAACGGCGGCAGCAGACGTGTTGGCCTACCAACCCGACGGCATTTTCTTCAGCAACGGCCCGGGCGACCCACAGCCCTGCGACTATGCTATTGATAGCGCGAAAACCTTAATTGACAGCGGCATCCCGACCTTTGGCATTTGTTTGGGTCACCAAATCATGGCATTGGCAAGCGGCG
>CALMCD010000154.1 GCA_937863075.1 uncultured Rhodoferax sp.
AGCGGGGAGTTTATTGAATGCTATTGAATTACCCGAATTGATTACTAAAACCCAAGCCGAGTTTGAAGCGCGTGCAGTAGAATTGGCATTAAACCCCAATCAATTAAAAACGATTCGGGATAAATTGGATAAAAATCGTTTAACGACCCCGTTATTTGATTCGCAATTATTTACCCGCCACCTTGAAAATGCCTACACGCAAATGATGCAGCGTTACTATGCAGGGTTGCCACCCGCGCCTATTGACGTTCCCAGCCATCTGAAAAAACGCACCGTATTGAGCCAATTTCGTCAATTTTTTAATTTCTAATTTTCCCTATGGTCAACACATTATTCGATCAGGCCTATGCCCTGCACAAAGAAGGAAGATTCCCCCAAGCGCACGCCATTTATCAGCAAGTGCTGGCCGCCGAGCCGCAGCATTTTGACGCGCTGCGCTTATTGGGAGCGATTGGGGTTCAAACCCATGATCCGCAGCAGGCAATTATTTGGTTGGATAAGGCGATTGCGGTAAATCCCCAAAATTCGGATATTCATGGTAATCGGGGGATGGCGTTGGCGGCATTAACACGTCATGCCGAAGCCATTGAAAGCTACGACCGCGCCTTGGCACTGGAACCCGAATACGTCGAAAGCTGGAACAATCGCGGCATTGCCTTGGACGCGCTCAAACAGCACGAAGCCGCACTACAAAGCTACGACCGCGCCCTTGCGCTGCAACCCCATTACATGGAGGCATGGAGCAACCGCGCCGCCACCTGCCAACGGCTCAAACACTATTCCGAGGCGATTGCCAATTTCGACCGCGCCATTGCATTAGACCCGCATCACCCTTTTGCACACGGCGTGCGCCTCCACCTCAAGGCCCATATTTGCGATTGGGATAACTATGCGGAAGAAACGCAAGCGTTAATTCAAAAAATTGAACGCAGCGAAATTGTGGTGCAAAGTTTTCCGTTTCTTGCTATGCAGGATTCGCTGGCTCTGCAACACCGCGTGGCATCGGCATGGTCTCAAACCGAACATCCTTTTAATGCCGAATTGGGTGCAATGGTGCAGCATAAACCCGCCAAAAAAATCCGCATTGGTTATTTTTCCACCGATTTTCGCAACCATGCCGTAGCCCAACTGGTAGCCGAATTATTTGAAAACCACGATAAAAGCCGCTTTGAACTCATCGCTTTTGCCTTCGGCCCCGAATCGCACGATGCCATGCGCCAACGCCTCATCAAAGCATTCGAGCAATTTATTGACGTGCGCAACCATACCGATAAAGAAGTCGCCCAGCTCGCCCGTCATCTGGGGATTGATATTGCCGTTGATTTGAATGGTTTTACCACCGATAGCCGCTTTGGTATTTTTGCCTACCGTGCAGCCCCCATTCAAGTAAACTATATTGGCTACCCGGGTACGGTCGGTGCAAATTATATTGATTATATTGTTGCCGATAACACCTTAATCCCCGAATCGGCACAATCTTTTTATTCCGAAAAAGTAGTTTACTTACCCCACTCTTATCAAGTCAATGATAGAAAACGGGAAATATCCGATAAAACCTTTACCCGTGAAGCCCTTGGGTTACCCGCTTCAGGTTTTATTTTCTGCTGCTTTAATAATAACTACAAAATCACCCCCACTACCTTTGATGGTTGGATGCGAATCCTGCACCAAGTTCCCAACAGCGTTTTATGGTTATTGGAAGATAATGCCACGGCTGCGGCTAATCTGCGCAAAGAAGCGAAAGCGCGTGGTATTGAACCCCATCGCTTGGTATTTGCAGGGCGTATGCCATTACCCGAACATTTAGCACGGCATCGGGTTGCGGATTTATTTATTGATTCACTGCCATATAACGCCCACACCACGGCAAGCGATGCGCTTTGGGCGGGTTTGCCAGTATTAACCTGCATGGGTGAATCATTTGCCAGCCGGGTAGCAGGGAGTTTATTAAACGCCATTGAATTACCCGAATTGATTACTACTACCCAAGCCGAATTTGAAGTGCGGGCGGTGGAATTGGCATTAAACCACAATCAATTAAAAATGATTCGGGATAAATTGGATAAAAATCGTTTAACCACCCCTTTATTTGATTCCGAACTCTTTACCCGCCATCTGGAAAATGCCTATGAACAAATGATGCAGCGTTACCACGCCAGTTTACCGCCTTACCACATTACGGTAAATACATTGGTGAAAAAGCAGGATACCGAAAAACCCACCGAGAGAAAAATAGGCCTTTGGAATAATTTAACCAACCGCATTTCCGGTATTTTTTCATCCTCAGCACCATGAAATTCCAAAAGGCATTTACTCTGCATCAACAAGGGCATTGGGCGCAAGCCCAAGCACTGTATTTTCAGATATTAGAAGAACAACCCCAGCACGTCGATGCCCTGCAATTATTGGGTGCTATTTTTTTGCAAACCCAACAACCCGCCAAAGCGGTGGAATGGATGGATAAAGCACTCGCGCTCGCCCCACGCGAACCCACCACCCATTACAACCGAGGGATGGCCTTGGCAGAACTTCGACGCTACCCTGAAGCAATTGAAAGTTATCACCGTGCTATTGCATTAAATCCCCAATATGCCAAGGCTTATGCGGGTCGGGGGGATGCTTTCTTCGCATTAAAGCAGCACGATGCAGCCGTCACCAATTACGACCGTGCCATTGCATTGCAACCCCAATTACCTTTTATTCATGGTTTACGTTTGCACGTTAAAACCCATACCTGCAACTGGAAAGGAATGGCGCGGGATATTCAGGAATTGGCGCAGAAAATCGAAAATAAACAAAAAGCCATCGATCCTTTTGGATTATTGGCGCTCGTTGATTCTCTGCCTCTGCAACAAAAAGCGGCTACCATTAAAATTCAGAATAATTTTCCATTGCATTCTGAATTAGGTGCTATCGTGCCACGAAAAGCAGGGCATCATTCT
>CALMCD010000155.1 GCA_937863075.1 uncultured Rhodoferax sp.
GCAAATCCGCCCGCTGCGCACCCGCCACAATAAAGGCTTTGTCATGAGCACGTTGCTGAATATCGTCCCAACGCTCAGTTGGTAAGCGCAATTTTTGGCGCAAGAATGCGACCTGCTCCGCGAACGGTGTGCCAAAGGCAATACCCGCCGTTGCTTGGGTTACATCAGGGCTTGGCATTGTCCATGCCTTTGAGTTCTGCGAGTGCAAACGCTGCCGCCATGATGTTGACCATTTTCCTGCTGTCGGCAATATGGTCGTAAGCAGATAGCACCAGCGCTTGCAGCTCTTCAATGGTCGTTGCAGCATTGACCATCGCCTGCAACGCATCGATCATCGTATTCATTGGCGCTTTTGCAGCGTTATATAGCTGGGCAGATTCAGCTTCCACGCCCTCTTTATTAACGCCTTCCGGCGCTGATTGTTGGGCTTGGGTCGCGGTGGCTGCTGTGTTGGGCGTAGTCGGCTCTGGAATACCCAGTAATACAGCACCCTGCGCTGGCTCTGGAATGCCCCATTTAGTACGCACCCACGCTTGATCGACCTGCAACCCCAACGGCACGAGCTTGGATAGCTGGTCTGCCAAAGCCGTCATGTCTTCAGGCTCCTGCACATCAAACTCGATGTGCGGCATGGGTGTTCCTTGCCCGATATTGAGGTTCACGAGAGGGGCAATAAGCTGCTTATTGAGCGTGCTGGCCAGTGACTTGGCATCTGCCTTCGTCAAATCAAATCGTACTTCGTTATGCACCTTGCCCTGCGCGAAACTACCGCCGCCGGAATCTGCCGTTAGCGTTTGCCCCAGCACGCACTTGCTGGTCTGCATATCCATGTAGACACACAGGCGTTCGTACAGGTCTGCGCTGGCAGTTTTGGAACTGCTTTCAACGAGTTCAATTACCATGTCTTTGGGGATCATGGCGCGTGCATCGTTTGCAAAATCGGTGATGGCACGGCGCAACGTTGCCAAGTCATTCGGCTGTACTGGCGATTCGTATCGCCCCAATAGCATGGGCTTGCCAAACATCTCAGCAAACGATGCCCAGTTGTCTTGCGCGTGCGTCTTGTACACCCACCCCCACATTGCAGAACGCGCCAAGCCGCCAAGCAGTGGTATGCCTGTGCGTATCTTGGGCAAGTGGCAAATCATGCGATTGGGTGGTAATACCGCGCCGTCGTAACTACCGTCATACAGCCGCAATTCGGATTGGGTGTTACGGTCGTACTGGAAAAACCGTGCTTCGCGGTGGATGATGGTTGCGGGAACCCACAGCCCATCATTCCGGGACGTGTCAAACATCATTTCACTCACCGAAATGCCCTTTGATAAAGCATCCAAAAGGTCATTCAGCAAGCCATTGAAATCGTCAATACCATCGTTAATAACGTAGCGCACCATGTCTGCGGCTTTGCGGGCAGCGCGGCTATCGTCGGCGGGAACGATGTTGTATTCAAGCCCCGACACCGCCAACTTGCGGGTTTGCAGCACGCTCGCATAGTGGCGGTCTTTTTCTTCTATGTCACCTGCATATTCAAAAAAATCCCGTGCATCGCCCACACTGGCACGCCGCAGAACATCCGCAGCGCGGGCAGGTGTGAGCTGGGGCAGTGGTCGCCACGACGTGGGGCTACGCAATGACCCCAGCGCAGGGGCGGCGATGGGTGTTGATAGGTCTT
>CALMCD010000156.1 GCA_937863075.1 uncultured Rhodoferax sp.
GAGGGTTGTTCTTAATCCGTACCGTGCATTTTGCGATAACTTTCCAAGAAGCGTGCGATGCGCCCAATGGCTTCGCGTAAATCGTCTTCATGCGGCAGGAACACAATGCGGAAATGGTCGGGTTGATGCCAATTAAAGCCCGTTCCTTGCACCAGCATCACACGGGTGGCGCGGAGCAGTTCCAAGAAAAACTCGCGGTCGTCGGTAATTGGGTAAATTTTGGGGTCAAGGCGCGGGAACATATACAGCGCGGCCTGTGGCTTCACGCAGCTAACCCCCGGAATGGCGGTAATCAATTCATACGCCAAATCGCGCTGACGGCACAAACGCCCACCGGGTTTGACCAAATCGTGAATACTTTGGTAGCCGCCCAACGCGGTTTGAATGGCGTATTGCCCGGGTACGTTAGAACCGAGTTTCAAGTTCGCCAACATATTCAGGCCTTCGATGAAATCGCGTGCATGGGCTTTACGACCCGACACAATCATCCAACCCGCGCGGTAGCCGCAAGAACGGTAGGCCTTGGACAGCGAATTAAACGTGAGCGTCAGCACATCCGTGGACAAGCTGGCGATAGCCGTGTGTTTTACGCCGTCATACAACACTTTGTCGTATACCTCATCCGCCAAAATCACCAGTTGAAATTCACGGGCAAGGGCAACCAAACTGCGCAGCATGTCATCGGAATACATTACGCCGGTCGGATTATTTGGGTTGATGATGACCAATCCTTTGGTGCGGGGCGTGATTTTGGCGCGAATGTCCGCCAAATTGGGCATCCAACCATTGTCTTCATCGCACAAATAATGTACGGGACGCGCACCGGAGAGGCTGGTAGCCGCCGTCCACAACGGGTAATCGGGCGAGGGGACGAGGAGTTCATCGCCGTTATCAAGCAAGGCCGAAGTTGCCATCACAATCAGTTCGCTGGCTCCGTTGCCCAGATAGATGTCGTCCAGCGTCACACCCGCGATATTTTGCTGCTGGGTGTAGTGCATCACCGCTTTACGTGCGGCAAAAATGCCTTTGCTATCGCTGTAGCCCGCCGAATTAGGCAGGTTGCGAATCATGTCCTGCTGAATCTCTTCGGGCGCGTCAAAGCCAAACGGCGCAAGGTTGCCGATGTTGAGCTTGATGATTTTTTGCCCTTCGTCTTCCATCTTTTTGGCGGCATCCACAATAGGGCCGCGCACATCGTAAAGCACATTAGCGAGTTTGGCTGATTTGTGAATCGTCTTCAAAGCATTCTCCAAAAAGTTCCGAAAGGTGGTGAAACCTATAATTTGAACATGAAAATTCATCCAGACACCAAACATTCGACTTCCATCACCGCTTATGGAGCAGGTTGGGTTGCCGTAGGCGGTCAAAAAGTCACGTCCAGCTTCATTGTGAGTACGGAAGTAGGGCTTTTGCCGTGGGATTGCGCCCGCTTTGAAGATTTGACCCTTGCCCATTTCGAGCAAATCGCGCAAATGGACATGGAGCTGCTGATTTTCGGCAGCGGCAACACCATCCGCTTCCCAGCCCCCGCCCTGATGCTTCCGTTTTACCGCCGTCAACTCGGTGTCGAAACAATGGACATCGGCGCGGCCTGCCGCACCTACAATTTTTTAGCCGCAGAAGGGCGGAAAGTCGTGGCGGCGATTTTGTTGTAGGCAAAATAATAAAGAAAATGATACGATAGACTCGTTTTTTCCAACTGGTTTCTTTCATCATCGGGTTCATCATGCAAGTTCTTATTCAACGCCGTGCAGAAATTGCTTTACGCTCTTTACAAAAGACAGAGCAAAATGAGATTAAGCGTACCCTTAATAAAATTAAGCGTACCCTTAATGGCTTGCTGCATCCCGATAATTTAGAGCGCTATGGATTTCGGAAGAACCCGCTCTCACCCAATTTTTCAGGAAAGCCGCTTTATACCTGCGAGGGAAGCCCTGATTTACAATTGGTATTTTCAGTGGATAGTGACACCTATACCCTCGAAGATATTATTGATAGAGACCGCTTTATACAACTTCAGCAGCAGCCTATGGCAGCGGTGTTGGGTTAGGCATGAAGCTACTTCAAGCGCATTCATTTAATGCAGTCAATTGCCGTTCCGAATGGAATGGCTATCAATCCCTTTTGCAAAGCAAGGCCATTCTTTCCGAGCAAAAGGATATTTTGCCTTTTTTCAAAAAGAGTAAAGACCTTTCATTATTGATTGGCAACTATATTCCAAAAATAAAAACACTTGATTGCTTTGCGCATGAATACCAGCTAGATGGTGATTTTGTTGCTGATAGGAAAAAAAGCGACCCCTGATTGGGCAAGCCGATTTGAGGGAGCGCACTCCCAATTAGTCGATTGGCTTTGGAAGCTCGAAGATAAACGCAGCACCACCGATTTTACCAATACCTTTGGCAGCAGCCGTGCCAATTTTCAAGGACTTATTGTTATTGGAAAAGGTATGAACCTTTCCCAACGTGAAAAAGACCGGCTCAAGTGGCGCACTGATAGAACGATGATTGATTCCAATGCGCTCACTGTCGTATCTTTTGATGAATTAGAGAGTGATTTGAATTTTTGGCTCACCTCTCGTTATCGCGCATAACCTCACCGCCGCCGTGCCGATTGCACCCCATTCAAATTGCCCACCGTTTGCAGCAC
>CALMCD010000157.1 GCA_937863075.1 uncultured Rhodoferax sp.
TTTTCTTTGTTGGAAGGTTTGCATTCACGATGTCTTTTTCATATTAAGTGCAGCAACGCTCAACGGTAAATGGGACAATAGTATCCTATGCACCCAAAACTTATTCTTGACTCGTGCGCCGAACTCGTGCGCCTTACCCTTCGATTTGAACACCCAGCCGATGCAGTGGTATCGCGCTATTTTCGTGACCATCGCAACCTCGGCCCGCGTGAACGCGCTACGCTGGCAGAAACGGTTTACAACGTGTTGCGCCAAAAACTGTTTTTCGATCATCTCGCGCCTTCCGGTAGCGGCGCAAAAGAGCGTCGTTTGGCGATTTTGGGTTTCCATGGCCCTTACGATTTTCTCTGCGGTGCATTGAATGCGCAGGAAAAACAATGGCTGGATGAATGCAAAAAAGTCCAACCCGCCGATTTAATGGAACGCCACCGCCACAATCTGCCCGAATGGTTGGTGCAGCCACTCAAAAATCAGTTGGGCGATCAATTTTGGGCGTTGGCCGACAGTTTGAACCGCAGTGCAGGTTTGGATTTGCGTGTCAATGATTTCAAAGCCAAGCGTGAATCCGTGCAAAAGGCGCTGACCAAACTCGGTATCAAAGCCCTGCCTACACCTTATTCGCCTTGGGGTTTGCGGATCGAAGGCAAGCCGCCACTCAACAAAACCGATGTTTTCACGCAAGGCGATGTCGAAGTGCAAGACGAAGGTTCTCAGCTTCTCGCGCTGCTGCTGGATGCCAAGCGCGGTGAAATGGTGGTCGATTTTTGTGCCGGAGCGGGCGGTAAAACACTGGCATTGGGCGCGATGATGCGCAGTACCGGACGGCTTTACGCTTTTGATACCTCGGCGGGACGGCTGGATTCCCTCAAACCCCGATTGGCACGCAGTGGGCTTTCCAATGTCCACCCCGCTGCCATTGCGCACGAACGGGATGACCGCATCAAGCGCCTGACCGGAAAAATCGACCGTGTGTTGGTCGATGCACCCTGCTCCGGCTTGGGTACGCTGCGCCGCAACCCCGATTTGAAATGGCGACAAAGTCCGCAATCGATCGAAGAATTAACCGCCAAGCAAATGGCGATTTTGCAAAGTGCCGCGCGGATGGTCAAAACGGGCGGACGTTTGGTTTACGCCACTTGCAGCGTATTACCCGAAGAAAATGAAGCGATTGCCGAGCAATTTTCCGCAGCCAACCCCGAATTCGTGCTGATGCCAGCGGGGGATGTGTTGGATAATTTGAAGGTTCCCCATGCAGTGGATTTGTGTGCGGGGGGGGAAGACGGTCGGCGCTTTTTGCGTCTCTGGCCGCATCGCCATCAGACGGATGGTTTTTTTGCCGCCGTCTGGTATCGAAAACTGTAATACCTATGTAAATGCCACGCTTTGCACGATTACCTTCCAGCAACCTTCTGAACCACCCCAGTGCCAAGGGGCAAAGGGGCTTTACGCTGGTCGAATTGGTGCTTGTCACCGTGATCGTGGGGGTGTTGGCAGCCGTTGCAGCGCCCCGTTTATTCAATTTAAGCAAAGATGCACGCATCGCCGCTGCGCAGGGTGTTGAAAGTGCCGTTCGTGGTCAGGTGAATCTGCTGCAAATGAAGTGTATGACCGTGGCGGTATGCCGCGACAAAGTCAACGAAACCACCCAAGTCAGCGCCCCCGTGACTCCCGATGCCAGCAATGGTTTGTTGATTGGCATGGTGTACGGTATTCCGCGCCAAACCACGCTGCACCAAAGTTTAACGACACTGCTCAATGTGTCGGAAGTTCCGGGGTACGCTTCTAAGGGGGAGCTGGGGGGGTTCTTGGTGGAAGTCAGTAGTGGGTCATACGATGCCGGTGGCAGCATCACCTTTACGCGCAAAGATGCCACCGATCCGACCAACTGCAAAGTCGTGTACGAACCGGGCAAGTGGGGAACCGATGGATGGACAGCCCCTTGGAATAGCAATTATCGCGGGGGCGGCTCGGGTAATCTATCCACCGTTCCTTTGGATCAGCGTTACAACGTTTCGACTACCACCACGGGTTGTTGAAGGAAAACGCCTTGCATGGGGAGCGTGGGGAAGTTTTCTTCGTGGTCAAAGGCTTTATCGCCATCTTCATCGGCGATACCGGTGGCTTTCACGCCTTTGAAGTCGAAATGGCGATGATCCATCAAGTGCGAAGGCACGACGTTTTGTAACGCCGTCAGCATGGTTTCGGTACGACCGGGGTATTGTTTCTCCCAATCGCGCAACATATTGCCGATTTGTTTGCGCTGCAAATGCTCTTGGCTGCCGCACAGATTGCACGGAATAATCGGAAATTCACGGTGCTGCGCCCAACGAATCAAATCTTTCTCTGCCACGTAAGCCAGCGGACGAATCACCACATGGTCGCCGTCATCGCTTACCAGTTTGGGCGGCATTCCTTTGAGTTTGCCGCCAAAAAACATATTCAAAAAGAAGGTTTGCAGCATATCGTCCCGATGGTGACCGAGCGCGATTTTGGTGATTTTCAGCTCATCCGCCACACGGTACAAAATGCCACGGCGCAAGCGTGAACACAGGCTGCACATGGTTTTGCCTTCGGGGACGACTTTCTTGACGATGCTGTACGTATCCTGCGTTTCGATGTGGAAGGGAATGCCCAGCTCTTTCAAGTACGCGGGCAGGATGTGGTCGGGGAATCCGGGCTGGCGTTGGTCGAGATTGACGGCAATCAGCTCAAACCGCACGGGGGCGCGGGCTTGTAGTTTCATCAAAATATCCAGCATCCCGAAACTATCCTTGCCACCGGAAAGGCACACCATCACGCGGTCGCCTTCTTCGATCATATTGAAATCCATAATGGCTTGCCCGACTTGGCGGCAGAGGCGTTTTTCCAGCTTGTGGGTTTCGCGTTCGATTTTTATTTCAGTAGTCATAAGGTAGTTTCCATGCGTGCTTCCATGTGGATAGCAACTTCGCAATCATCAAAAATTTCGAGCTTGGCGATTTTGACGCGCACGCCTTGCACGCCAGACAGTTGCAGCAAGCGGTGCGAGAGCTTGCCGATGAGGGTTTCGAGGAGATTCACATGCTCCTTGGTGCATTCGTCGATGATGATTTGGCGCACCTTGCGGTAATCCAGCACATGAAAAATATCATCATCGTGGGGTAACAGGGGCTGTGTGCCAAGGCTTAATTCGGCATCAACCTGAATCGGTTGCGGTGCGCGTTTTTCCGATTCCAAAATGCCCAAATTGGCATTGAACCGCAATCCCGTAAGGGTTAAAGTTTGGATTCCCGTAGTGGGTTGCATAATTTACATCAACGAAAAATCGCGCTCAAAGCGCATAAGGTGTTGCCCGCCATCGACGAGCAAAGTCGTTCCCGTGATGGACTGGTTTTGCAACGCAAACAACACGGTCGCCGCCACATCCTGCGCCGTGGACGAGCGTCCCAGCGGAGAAAGCTGGTGCAGGGCTTGGAACTTTTCCTCGCTCAACAGGTGGCTGGTCAGCGTGAGGCCGGGCGCAACCCCGACCACGCGCACCAACGGGCTTAACGCCAGCGCCAGCATGGTGTTAGCGGCTTCTAACGCGGCCTTGGAGAGGGTGTAGCTGAAAAAATCGGGGTTTTGATTCCACAATTTTTGATCCAACAAATTCACCACCGCGCCCCGTGCTGGGTGGGGTGTTTGGCGCGTAGAAAGATGTTCGTACAACGCTTGCGCCAACAGAATCGGCGCGGCGGTGTTGCTACGCAGATGCCGTTCCATCTGGGTAAAACTGAACGTAGCGGCATTATCGTGTTCAAACGTGGAGGCGCTGTTCACCACCGCATCGACTTGCCCCATGCTTTGAACCACGGCAGGCAGCAGCGAACGTACCGCGTTTTCATCCGCCAAATCAGCACAAAAAACGGCTGAACCGCTCGTGTATTCTGCACAGGCAGCTACGGTTTTCATAGCATCATCAACCGAATCACGGTAATGCACCGCCACCCGCCAACCGGCTTTCGCCAGCGCTAACGCCATTTCTCGCCCCAAACGGCGTGCAGCCCCCGTCACCAGAACAACCGGAAGGGGGGAAGAAATAGGGGATGCAAAGGACATGAAGATGAAGTGATTTCAAAGCGGACACCGATTTTACTGACCCATGCGATAGCCCGCCTAGGGCAGTGGAGAATCTTCTGCCTATTTCACAATCACGCCGTTGCCTTGGGTTTCTTGCAATTCCACCGCGCTGATTTCGGGTAATACGGCACGGGCTTTGGACAAAATCCAGTGGGCAATATGCGCGGTATCGCAATCGGGTAAATCGACAATTTCGTACAGCGGTTTGTGATCCAATAATTTGAAGATGGGTGTAAAAAATGTTTTTACATCGCCAAAATCCACCGTCCAGCCCATGACCGTATCCAAGGGCGCACACAAATGCAAACGCAGGCGGTAGGTATGCCCGTGCAACTGGCGGCGCGGGCTGCCGATGGGCGCTGCGGCGAAACGCACGGCGCTATCGAGCGTTAAATCTTTCCAGATTCGGTAATGTGTGCCGTCAAATTCCGCACCGCAACTGGTGGTTTCAAACACGGTTACACGTTCTAATTGGGGTAATGTGGCTTGCAATTGTTGCCAAATCCAGCCCGCTAATACCTCGCTGGTCGGATTTTCTAAGCCGACTAAATCGTTCAAACAGGTGTAATTCAACTGAATGTGCAGCGGCGACCATGCGGTATCCAATTCATCGGCAGACGTGTTTTTGGCTTGCAGCATGACCTCAAAGCTATGCCCGTGCATATTGCCGCATTTATGCCCATAAGGTACGCGGGGTAAACGATGGGCGCAATAAAAAGTGTAGCGTCGCCATGTTTTCAACGTGCCATCGGCATCCATTTCCACGCCGCTTTGGGGCGTGCTTTGCAGGGTGATTTTTTGCACATGACCCCACGCATCCACGTTCTGGCACTGCTGCATCAACCAGTGGGTGATGGCGGCATCGGTTGGGTCGGGGATGAGCGTGTTGATGTGCTGGTAATCCAAGGGCGCGAGCAAGGCCTGCCAACGCCCGCGCAACGTATCCAACTCACCGCCCTGCCACGAAGCAAAATGGCGGGTCAACGCGGTATGCAGGGTGGCAGAAAAACTGTGTCCATGCAGACGGGTGGCGTGGTACTGGCGTGCCGCTTCAAAGGTGGCGGTGGTGAGGTAATGCGAATGGAGGGTCGTTGGAGTAATAGGAGTTTTCACTGAATTTCTATCCTTTTCAAAGGAGCGTACTATACCCAGCGCGGGGTTTTTATCGAATCCCAATTACCTTATGCGTTTGCACACTTAAACCCCATTGCGGGTGATTTT
>CALMCD010000158.1 GCA_937863075.1 uncultured Rhodoferax sp.
GGCGCGGATACTCCCGTATCGCGCAGGTACTGCATTAAACCGTTAGCGCACTGTTCAGGCTGGCTGCTGTTGCCGCTTCACTCGCCCAATAACTGGGTAAATTAACTGAGAATTCGGTATCTGTCGCAAAAAATCCGGCGAAATTGCGGGCGCGGGTTATCTTGGCAGCGGTCTGCATATCGGCTTCACTGGCCACCAGCGCCATGATCCAGCATTGCGATGCAAACGTATCCAACCATCCCGGCAAACTATTGCTGGTGTAGTTGTACCAAGGCTTCTCGTAGACCAAAATTTCAATATCCGATAGCAAGGTGAAGTACCCTTTGTCCGGTGGTGTGCCCGGATTCAACATAAATCGGCGCGAATCGTCTACGGCTACGGCCTGATTCAGAATGGAACGGTAGTAGGCCAAATCGCTCGCGGCAACCGAGGCTTCATCCAAGAAGAAGTCGTTGATACCGTACAACGTGTTCCACGCTTCTATATCCGCCAGAACCAAGGCACTGTTGCGTTTGCCATAGCCGGTATAGACATACCCCTTGACCCGATGCCCTGCATCGCGCACCCTATCAATCCACTCTTGGTACTGGGCATCCCAACGACTGCCCGGGCCGTTGCTGGCATTGGCAATCACAACCAACGGGGTGGTGGTATCTGCCAATTTTTCCCACACTTTCGCCTTGTAGCTATAAGCCGGAACAAGGATGTTGATTTCTGATGGAACAAACGGCACATCGGGTACTACCGGTTCTGGCACTGGGGTAACAACCGGTGTCGAAGAACCTCCACCACCGCACGCAGCCAGCCCCAACGTGCTGCTCCATACGCTGGCTTGGATGAGAAAATCACGCCGATCAAGCGTATGACTCATACAACCTCCTGATAACCGTGGGGATTAGAACTTTGCCAGCGCCACGAATCCGCGCACATGGTCGCTAAATCACGGGTGGCACGCCAGCCCAAAATATCGTTTGCTAATTGCGGATCGCTGTAACAAGTCGCTACATCACCATGCCGCCGCCCTTGGACTTTGTATGGCACGGGGCGACCGCTGGCGGTTTCAAAGGCTTGCACCATATCCAATACGCTGTAACCCGTTCCGGTTCCGAGGTTGATAGGCGTGCATTGCCCTTCTTCTCCACGCGCCAGCATCTCTAGGGTGCGGAGGTGGCCTAGTGCCAAATCAATCACATGGATGTAATCACGCACCCCAGTTCCATCCGGTGTGCCGTAATCATTGCCCCAAACATTCAAAAATTCACGCCGCCCTGCTGCTACCTGCGCCACAAAGGGGAGTAAATTATTGGGAATATCGCGCGGGTCTTCACCAATCAAGCCACTGGGATGTGCGCCCACGGGATTGAAATAGCGCAGCAACCCAATACGCAAACTGGAATTCGCGGCAAACGCATCACGCAACATATCTTCTACAACCAACTTGGTGCGACCGTAGGGATTAGTGGCAGATAGCGGGTGATCTTCCGTCAGTGGCAACCATTGCGGATTGCCGTACACCGTTGCCGATGAGCTAAAAACCAGCTCTTTCACCCCTGTGGCTTCCATCGCCTCCAATAAACGCAGCGTGCCGACCACATTGTTATCGTAATAATGCAGCGGAATTTGGTTCGATTCGCCCACCGCCTTCAATCCCGCAAAATGAATCACCGCCGTCGCCTGACTATCCCGCAGCGCAGTTTCCAGCGCAGCACGGTCACGGATGTCGCCCTTGATGCGGGTGAACGTTTTTCCCGTGATCCGCTCGACCCGATTCAAAGATTCGGGGTGGCTGTTGCAATAATTATCGAACACGGTCACGGTATAACCCGCGTTGAGCAATTCAACACAGGTATGGCTACCGATATAACCCGCGCCACCGGTAACGAGGATAGAAGGCATAGAAGGCTTGGGTGCTGTCATAAAGTGAAGGTTGAAGAAGTAATACGTTGGTTTTTCAATTCCTTGCGCAGATTCGCATAATCTGGCAAAACACTGCGCACCACTGCCCAAAATCGGGGACTGTGGTTCATTTCCCGCAGATGGCTCAACTCATGCACCACCACATAATCCAACAGCTCCGGACGCAGGTGGAACAAATGCCGATTCAAGCGGATAGAGCCATCCGAACGGGCGCTGCCCCACCGTGTACGCGCCGAGCTAAGGCTCAACCTGCGCCACTGCACCCCCACGATAGGGGCAAAATGGTTTAAGCGCTGCGCGAAATGGGTGTAAACAAAAGCAGGGGTCTGGCTTTTGAGGGGCATAAACCGATGGTTTGATTAACTGGTTTATTGGTTAGTAAACTGGGCTGGACGCTTGTTCAAGAAGGCATCCATCCCCTCTTTTTGGTCTTGGGTTGCAAACAAGGCATGGAACATGCGGCGCTCAAACGCTACACCGTCCGACAAACTGCTTTCAAACGCACGGTTCACGCTCTCTTTGGTTGCCATCGTCGCGATTTGGGAGAAGCCGCAAATTTGCAATGCCGCACCCAAGGCTTCGTCCATCAATTTATCGGCGGGAACCACACGGCTGACGAGACCAGAACGCTCGGCTTCTTCGGCATTCATCATGCGTCCGGTCAATGCCATATCCATCGCTTTGGCTTTGCCGACTGCGCGGGGCAAGCGTTGCGTGCCACCTGCACCCGGGATGATGCCGAGTTTGATTTCAGGCTGTCCAAATTTGGCGGTATCGCTGGCGATAATGAAATCGCACATCATCGCCAATTCACAACCACCGCCCAGTGCAAAACCGCTCACCGCTGCAATCACAGGCTTGCGCACGCTGCGGATGGTTTCCCAGTTGCGAGTGATGAAATTACCGTGGTACGCCTGTGCAAAAGTAAATTTCGCCATAGCTGCAATATCAGCACCTGCTGCAAAGGCTTTTTCGCTACCAGTGATGATGATGCAGCCAATCGCGGCATCGGCATCAAAACCGAGCAGGGCTTGACCCAGTTCATCCATCAACTGCTCGTTGAGCGCATTCAGTTGCTTGGGGCGGTTCAGCGTGATAACAGCGACTTTTTCGCCTTCCACACGGGTGGAAATACATTCGTAAGTGGTGCAAGTGGTTTCAGTAGTCATTAAAAACGCTCCTTTTATGTTTCAGGTTGTGTTTCAAGTGGGGTTGATGGGGCTTCCAGCCATGCGTGCGCGGCACTGGCATCGGAGATATTCAGGCAAATCGAATGGTTAATCGGTTCATCCGGTAGATGCAGTTGAAGTTGCAGCAAACGCTGATCGCGGGCGACCAAGGCGGAAATGGTGTTTCCAGTGCCGCGATACAAAGCGACATCGTCCATCGAATGAATACGCCATGCACCTTGCACCGCAATCCATTCATCGCCACTGGCAAAACCCGCTTTTTCCGCCGCACCACCACGCAACACATGGGTGATGCGCACCCTTTTATCGCTTTCCCGCACCCGTATACCCAGTTGCTGCTCTAGCGAAACGGTGGATTCGTTGCAAGATGCCACACCGTGGTGTTGCAATAATTCGAGAACCGGAAGTTCTGCCGTGCCATGCACCCAGTGTGCTAATTCAGCGGTAAACAAACGCCCACTGAGTTGATGCAGCACCGCTTGCAAATCATGCTCAGTCATGGTTCCGGCTACGGGATGGTGATCGCAACGCTGCCATAAACTGCGCATTACCTCATCCAGCGTTGTTTGCTTCTCTTTGCGTAGCATCAAATCCAAGCACAGCGCGACCAAAGCACCTTTGGTGTAGTAATTGACCGTGGCATTGGGGGTATTGGCATCGGGGTAGTAATACTTGATCCACGCATTAAAACTGGATTGCGCCACCGTCTCCACCGCCCGCCCCGGGGTTTGGGCGACATTGTTGATGGTTTTTGCCAATAGCTTGAGGTAAGTGGCATCATCCAACAAACCGGTACGACGCAGTATCAGGTCATCGTAATAGCTGGTAAAGCCCTCAAAGAACCATAGCAACTGGGTGTAATTTTCTTGGCTGTAATCGTAGTCCGCAAACTCGGCGGGGCGCAGGTATTTCACATTCCACGTATGAAAATACTCGTGGCTGATGAGTCCCAAAAGCTGGGTATAGCCGTCTTTGGACAATTCGGGAAATAAGTCTTTCCGCTGGCACACCAGCGCGGTCGAATTATGGTGTTCCAGCCCCCCATAGCTATCCGCCATGGCGTGCAGCAGGAAGGTGTAGTTCTGAAAATGCGACCCTTGCCAAAAACGAATTTGTGCTTCACAAATCGTTTTGGTATCCGCTAAGAGACGTTCGCCATCAAACCCTTCCGGCGCACCGGCCACGACAAAGCGATGGGGTATGCCACAGGCTTCAAAATGACCGCTCCAGAACGTGCCGAGTTCAAAGGGGCAATCGACCAAGGTCGCGTAATCGGGTGCGTGGTAGCGTCCAAAACCATTGGCATCAACCTCTAAAGCTTCACAACCCGTTGCCACTGACCAAGGAGTGATTGCCTCCGCCACGCGCTCACCACGCACAATTTCCAGCACGCAAGGCACATCATCATGCCCTTTGGCTTTTAATAGCAGGCTCGTGCCGTTGAAAAAACCGCGTGTGGCATCCAAAAAGGCGGCACGCACCGACAAATCGTAAGCAAACACCCGATAGTGCAGTACCAAGGGGGCGGACGTTTCACTGGCAGAATGGCAGGCAATCTGCCAACGGGCTTTATCCAGTTGGCGTACCGCCAGCGCATGGCCCTCTTGAAAAGCGTGCAGATGTTGCAGGTGACGGGAAAATTCCCGCACCAGATAGCTGCCCGGTATCCAGACGGGGAGTGAAACGATTTGTTCACGTCGGGGTTGGGGTAGCGTGAGCGTCACCGTGAAGAGGTGGGCGTGCAAATCCGCCACCTCCACCCGATAATTTATGGCGGATCGTTCCATCGTAAGATTCTCTGATTTCTCTGATTGGATTTTTTATTTTTCGCTGGTGCGTTCGGCTAACAATTTTTCAAGCTGCTTGCTATCAATCGCACCGGGAACACGAGAACCATCGGGGAAAATGATCGTGGGCGTGCCTGTAATGCGGTGGTTACGACCCAGCTCTACGTTACGCGCCAATGCGTTGGAATCACAACTGGCTGGAGCGGGTGGAATCGCTTGGTCACGCACCATCCAATCTTGCCATGCCTTGACCTGATCTTTGGAACACCAAATGGCTTTGGATTTCTCACCCGACTCTGCGCCCAAAATGGGGTAGAGGAACATATAGATGGTGACGTTATCCACCTTCTGTAAATCACGTTCAAAGCGTTTGCAATAGCCGCATTGGGGGTCTTCAAATATCGCAATTTTGCGTTTACCGTTACCCCGCACGATGGTGAATGCGTCTTTCAACGGCAATGAATCGAATTTCACCGCCGTGAGTTTAGTCACACGCTCTTCGGTCAAGTTGCGTTTGTTTTTGAGGTCGATCAAACTACCTTCCAGCAAATAATTGCCTTGGGCATCGGTATAAAAAATATCCGATTTATTGACACGCACCTCGTACAACCCCGGAACTGCCGTTTTGCTCACTTCATCAATCACTTTGAGTTGAGGCGAAAAAGCAGCCAAATTTTTACGGATAGTGGCCTCGGCAGAATCGGCTGCCCATGCACCCCACGATGCGGTGGCGAGCAACGTTCCCACCACTACGGAGGAAAGCAAGGAGGAGATTCGGGTTTTTTTCATATCAAGGTACTTTCTTTCGTTGGATTAACCGGTTACACCCATTGCACGCCGCGCGACCCATGTTTTGAGAAGCGGACTCTCCTCGAACCGGTTCATGCCCCAATTGCGCAGAGTTTGCAGTATCGGATGCGGATGGGTGAGGATTTGTTGTAAGTAATCATTACCATGCCCCATGACGGCAAAGTCGGCATTGCGCTCGCGTTCATACTGGCGCAAAAGGCGTGGATCATTCACACTGCGCCACGGGCTGCGGTCGCCGATGATGCGAATAATACTTTCCGCATCCGCCAGCCCCCTATTCAGCCCCTGCCCTGCAAGGGGGTGCATATTGTGCGCCGAATCACCCGCTAACACCCATGAATCACCGCTCCAACGGCGGGTCAGGGCATGTTGCAGGAGCCACGATTTGCGACTTCCAGCCAGCGTTAATGCGCCCAGCGCGTCGTTGCTTGCCGCTTGCAAGGCGTTGCAAAAATCGCTATCGGATACTTTTTCCAGCTCCCGCGCACGTTCGGGGGATACCGACCACACCACGGCACAGCGTTTGCCACCGGCTCCATTCATGGGCAAGAATGCCAAAATCTCACCGCGATCAAACCACTGTTCGGCAAGCTGGCGGTGGGGCAATTCAGCATCCACACGGGTGGCTAACGCCCATTGGTGATAGGGTTGCACATCCCATTCCACGCCCAGTGCCTGACGCGAGCGGCTATGGCGACCCTCGCAAATAACGGTGAGCGTTGCAGGGGGTGGTTCGGTGGTGTGGATGACTTCAATCAAGGGTTGAAAACGTGCGGCATCCGCCAACAAACTTTCCAATACCGCAACATCCACAATCCAGTTCAATGCCTCAGACCCTGTATGCGAGGCATCAAAAAAGACATTTCCTCCCGCATCACCATGCACCTTCATCCCGACGACGGGCGTGGCATGTTCCACCGAAGGCCAACAACGCACCGCTTCCAACAATCCGCGCGAAGCCTGATTCAACGCATAAGCACGCACATCCGGTTCCGGTGGTGCAGCGGAAGACGTGGGAGCGGGTTTGACCAATGCAATACGCAATTGCTTACTGGCAAGGTGCAATGCCAGTGTGTAGCCAACGATGCCACCCCCCCGAATGCAAACATCAAATGGAGGCGATGGATTGGCAGAATGAGCGGGCAGTTTGGCGTGTTTCATGGCAAGGCATTGTAGGACGGGGTTACAAAAAGCGCAGAGGTCGGCGTGTCGTGGGGGTCATACCGTTCAAGCGTTGCCCCAAATCACGGATCACGCGGTTGGCGGGAACCTGTTTTTCGTTCAGCATCACGCAGACGATATGGAAGCGTAAATTGATTTCGGGGGATATGTCTGGCAATGGAATCAAGCCCGAACCCATCAATTTTTTCATGCGCTGCCGTACCAATTCACGGTCAGCCACTCCATCGAGCAAAAAGACAAAATCCGATGCACCCACGCGGGCAATAGGGTCACTGTTGCGCAGCAGGCATTGCAATTTAACGGCAGCCCGCAACAACGCCTGTTCTGCCACGACATGGCCTTGGGTGATCAAAATGTAATCATGGTTCACCAACCGAACCCGTGCCAATGCGGTGGGGTGGCGCGATTCGATAGATTCATTGATCGCAATATCCACATGGGTTTGAAAGACTTCGGCCGTCAATAAACCGGTAAGCGCATCATGGGTCGGAAAATGATTGGCACGCGCCACCAGTGTTTCACGCTCGTGGTGAAACTGGCTAAACACATACAGCAAAGCGGGAATGCTGGCCGCCAACGTCAAGCCGAAAAACAATTGCACATCTTGTAAGAAGGAGAAGAATTCCAAGCCCTCACCCATCACGTAACACTGCCATAGCAGTTGGGGCAACATGATGAGGGTCAACCAACGACCGGGCGGAAATCCTTTAACGCTGACAAAAGCAGCCGTTCCCAAAGCCAGCAGAGAAGCAAATAAAACGAAAAAACTGCTGATTTCATTGGCAACATAACGGGGGAAAATAGCAAAGGTCAAGGCGGCAACCAAGCTCCCCCACCCAGCCAATGACAATGCCGAAGGAAGCCATTCCCAGTACAAAGAAACCGATAACAACAAAATTTTTCGTACCAGCAACGTGACGCACGCCACCCCCATAATAGGGAAGATATTCGAGGCGTAGTTGCCAAAAATGGGATATTCCGCCCAAAACAACGCATTGCCTACGCCGCTAATTTGCGCCACCACCAAAAAACCCACACCGGAAAACACCGCAACCCAGCCATCCATCACCGCATGGTGCCATGTCCAGCGCAGGCTGGCGAAGGCCATAGCGCACAAAAAGATACCCATTAGCAGAGTTACGCCAAACAATTCCCACTTGCGTTGCATCTCGCGTCCCGATGCGGGTGCAACATGCAGGGGAATGGTCGTGGGTTTGAAGTTGCGTATCTGTACAAAGACTTCGGAGTTAGCAGAATTGAGTTCAAACTCTGGGTACAGCCCCGGGCGATGCCACATACTTTGCGGATAGGCATCGCCAGCGACCTGCGTTTCCCATGCGCCTTGGCTGTTGCGCTGGTAGAAGATCACCGAATCCAAACTGGGTAGGGGAATACTCAACGTCCATCGTCCCTGTTGATGGCGAATTAAGTTGAGGTTGATCCGAATCCAAAGGCTATCGTGCTGTTTAATGGGAAAATAGCCCCCCGTTGGGCCTGCGGTAAATAGTAGGCTCTGCGCAGCACCATCCGAGACAGTATCAATGCTGGCATAAGAGCCTTCATCGATCCACGTCTTTACGGTAATAGTATTGTCAGCGCCCGCTGCCTCTGCCCGATCCAGACCGGTGCATAGGCAAAGGAACGCCAAAAAAATGCACACAAGCACGGATGGCATACACTTGAACCAGATTTTGATGGAACTTTGATGGAACTTAAATCCCCGTTTTCAGAGGTTATTACATGAGTTTGAAGTGTGGCATTGTAGGCTTGCCCAACGTCGGAAAATCCACGTTGTTCAACGCCCTTACCAAGGCAGGAATTGCTGCCGAAAATTATCCTTTCTGTACGATTGAACCCAATGTCGGTATTGTGGAGGTTCCAGACCCCCGCATGGCACAACTAGCGGCTGTGGTAAACCCTGAACGGGTTGTGCCAGCAGTCGTCGAATTTGTCGATATTGCCGGATTAGTCGCCGGAGCCAGCACAGGTGAGGGATTGGGCAATAAATTCTTAGCCCACATCCGCGAAACCGATGCCACCGTCAATGTGGTGCGCTGCTTTGAGGATGGTAACGTCATCCACGTAGCCGGTAAGGTAGACCCGATTGCCGATATTGAGGTTATTCAAACCGAATTGTGTTTAGCCGATCTTTCTGCGGTGGAGAAAGCCATTGTGCGCCACTCCAAAACGGCACGCGCTGGTGATAAAGAATCCGCCAAGCTGGTCACCATTTTGGAAAAATGCCAAGTGGCACTGAATGAAGCCAAGCCCGTGCGCACACTGGATTTCAGCAAAGAAGAGCTTGTTTTATTAAAACAATTCTTCTTAATCACCGCCAAACCCGCCATGTTTGTGGCGAATGTATCGGAAGATGGTTTTACCAATAACCCCTTGTTGGATCGTTTGGTGGCGTTTGCCGAATCGCAAAATGCGCCTGTAGTCGCCATTTGCGCCAAGATAGAAGCCGAGATTTCGGAAATGGACGATGGCGATCGCCTCGAATTTTTGAAAGAAATAGGACAAACAGAACCCGGATTGAATCGTTTGATTCGTATCGCTTATCAATTATTGGGATTACAAACTTATTTCACGGCAGGTGTGAAAGAGGTTCGGGCATGGACGATTCATGTCGGTGATACTGGCCCCCAAGCAGCGGGTGTTATTCATACCGACTTTGAAAAAGGTTACATCCGCGCCCAGACCATCGCGTTTGCGGATTTCATTGCCCACAAAGGTGAGCAAGGTGCGAAAGAAGCCGGAAAAATGCGTGCCGAGGGTAAAGATTACGTCGTGAAAGACGGCGATGTCATGAATTTTTTGTTTAGCTCCTAATATGTTTTCATATGTCTTCTTCTGATTTACACCACGCCCCCGCCTCTGCCCCCGCGCCCCAAGACGAGAACCAGCTGATTCACGAACGCCGTGAAAAGCTCAAAGCACTGCGTCAGGCTCAAGCAGATGGCAAAGGCGTGGCTTTTCCCAACGATTTCAAGCCCAGCAATAAGGCGGAAGCGCTGTTTGCCGAATACGATTCCCATTCCCCTGAAATTTTGGCGGCAATGGGCGCTACCGCCACGGTTGCAGGCCGCATGATGCTCAAGCGCGTCATGGGTAAAGCGAGCTTTTGTACCTTGCAAGATTCTTCGTTTGGCCCTAGCGGTGGACGGATTCAAATTTACGTCAAAGGCGAAGAAGTTGGAACCGAGGTATACGAATCCTTCAAACACTGGGATTTGGGCGACATCGTGGCGGCAGAAGGCCGTATCTTCAAAACCAAAACCGGTGAATTGTCGATTCATGCTACCCGCATCCGCTTGCTAACCAAGAGCCTGCGCCCGATGCCGGATAAATTCCACGGTATTGCTGACCAAGAGGTGAAATACCGCCAGCGTTACGTCGATTTGATGATGGATGAAACCGCCCGCAAGCGTTTTGTGGCACGGAGCAAAGCGGTGAGCGGTTTGCGCGAATTTATGGTGCAACACGGCTTTTTGGAAGTCGAAACCCCCATGCTGCACCCGATTCCGGGGGGAGCCAATGCCCGCCCCTTCACCACCCACCACAATGCGCTGGATCAGCAAATGTTCTTGCGCATTGCCCCTGAGTTGTATTTGAAACGCCTGATTGTGGGCGGGTTTGATCGCGTTTTTGAGATCAACCGCAATTTCCGTAACGAGGGAATTTCGGTACGCCACAACCCCGAATTCACCATGATGGAGTTTTACGCGGCTTACTGGAATTACCAAGATTTGATGACGTTCACGGAAGCCCTCATCCGCGATGCCGCCATCCAAGCCGGTGATAGCCTGCATCTGACGTACCAAGGCAAGCCCGTAGATTTGTCCCAGCCCTTTGATCGCCTCACCATTTTGGAAGCGATTGCCAAATACACCGATGCGGGTGACAACGTTCACCATGCCGAATGGCTCATCAACGCCCTGCGCAAATTGGGTATGACCGAGGCGAAACACCAGCTTTCAACCCGCAGTTTGGCGAGCTTGCAGGTCATGTATTTTGAAGAAACGGTCGAAGAAAAGCTCTGGCAACCGACCTTCATCTGCGAACACCCCGTCGAAATATCGCCATTGGCACGCGAGAGCGACACCAAGCCCGGGGTGACCGAACGCTTTGAGTTATACATTACCGGACGTGAATTTGGTAACGGCTTTAGCGAATTGAACGATGCCGAAGATCAAGCCGCACGTTTCCATTCCCAAGTCGCGGCTAAAGACAACGGTGATGATGAAGCCATGTACTACGACCACGATTTTGTCCGTGCGTTGGAGTACGGTATGCCTCCTACGGGTGGATGCGGCATTGGGATTGACCGTTTGATGATGTTGCTGACGGATAGTCCCAGCATTCGTGACATCATTCTCTTTCCTGCACTACGCCGAGAGGTGTGATTTCGGATGCACACCGCTAGAATGGTGGCCTCTTTTCTAATAAATGGAGAGTGATGATATGACTGGTTTTGTAGTGGAATGGCGCGATGGCTTCAAGATTGGTGTCGATCAAGTTGACGCAGAACATCGGCATCTCTTTGTGCTGGTCAAAGCACTCAATCTGGCCAATGTGGATGAAACACTGAATGAACTGCTGGAATATGTAGTCGTTCATTTCACCCACGAGCAGGAAATTATGGAACACAGCGGGTATCCTGATTTCAAAGAACATCTGGCTTTGCACGAGTCTTTCAGCGCGAATGTGGCTGAATTTCTCTCGAGTGATGCACAATGGACGGAAGATCGGATATCCGAGTTGCGTCGCTTCCTGAACAAGTGGCTAGTCGGTCATATTTTGACCCACGACCTGCGCTTTGGACGCTGGTATTTGGATGGGGGTCACCGTGATGCCGCTATTCAAGTCTCGGTTCCAGCCGAGAAACGCAAAACCGGTTGGTTCAAACGTCTTTTGGGTGGTTAAACGGCGCGAGTCGCATAAGCGGCTAGAATCGCGCCTGTAATTTTTATTACAAAACGCTAGGGGTGCTGGTGGGTTGCTTTGCAACTATCTGGCTGAGATGAACATCCCGTTCAAACCCTGGAACTTGATCAAGGTAATTCTTGCGCAGGGAAGCGTGGTGAGTACAACATCCTCTTTTCGAGGATATTTTTTTCTGCACCCCTACCCTGCCGTCGAAACAAAGGAACTTCTCGATGGCACGTCATTCTCTCTCTCATTTTTCTCCTCGTTATCCTCGCCTCACCGCGCTGGCGGTGGTTTTAGCGACTCCATCGCTCTGGGCGCAAAGCCTTCCACCGGTTACCGTGGCAGCCAAAGCCGCCCCTGTGTTGGAAGTAGAACGCGCACAAGTCGGGGGTTTGAACCAAACACTGGCCAAAACCCCCCAAAGCATTGGCGTTCTGGGTGCGGATTTGCTGGAGGCTACCGCGTCTCAAAGCCTTTCGCAGGTGGTGAAGCTCGATTCTTCACTGGCTGATAATTACAACACGACGGGGTTTATCGAAAATCTCTCGATCCGTGGCTTCTTATTAGACCCGGCTGCGGGCAATAATTTTCGGCGCAATGGTTTAGCGGTTTCCGGCTATGTCCCCTTGGCGTTGGAAAATGTGGAGCAAATCGAAGTCCTGAAAGGCGTGGCGGGTTTGCAATCCGGCGTATCGGCTCCGGGTGGATTGGTGAATTGGGTGAGCAAAAAACCCCTGCCCGATGCCTTTACCTCGATCAGCCTAGGAACGGATAACAACAATGGCAGCAAAGTCCATTTAGATACCAACACCACTTGGGGAACCGTGGGTGTGCGCGTCAATTTGGCGGCAGAAAACTTGCGTACACCGCTAGAAGGTGCAAATGGCGCGCGTAGCCTTGCCAGCATCGCCTTGGCGGAACGTATTTCGCCCAACACCCATGTTTCTGCGGAACTCGAATACCAGCGTAAACAACAACCCTCCGTTCCCGGGCTGGGCTTGTTGGATACGGCTGGCGTTGGCATGGGTACGACATTGCCCCCCGCCAATTATTCCCGCCTGAACCTGAATAACCAAAGCTGGACACAACCATTTGAAGCCACCACCACCCACGCCCAAGCAGCGGTGGAGCATCAAATCAACAGCGATTGGCAAGCGCGTTTTGCCGTTAGCACCCAACGCAGCACCATCCACGACCGCATTGCCTTCCCCGATGGTTGCAGCAACGCCACCCCTTACGTGTATCCCGGACTTTGCGCCAATGGCGATATGGATGTATACGATTACCGCAGCGATAACGAACAACGCAGCACCCATTCATGGGATGCCAGTCTGCAAGGTCAATTCACTGCTGCGGGCTTCAAGCACCAGCTCAACGCAGGGTTGGCAGGACGCAATAGCCAAACCGATTTAGCACCCAAGCAAGCGTATAACTTTGTCGGCACAACCAATATCAACCGCCCCATTGCACTGCCCGCCGATGGTGCAATGAACGACCTCAACACCAACAGCCGCGAACGGGCTTTGGATGGGTACGCCAGTTTGGTGACCGACCTTACGCCTACGGTGCAAAGTTTTGTCGGATTCCGCACCACGCACCTGAACCGCAGCAGCGAGCGCAGCGATGGCAGCCGTGCCGTGCGCTTTGAACAAACCGTTACCACCCCTTGGCTGGGCGCGTCATGGGCGATGAGTCCTAGCACCATGCTGTACGCTTCATGGGGTCAGGGCGTGGAATTGGCGGTTGTGCCGAATCGCCCTTCGCTGTTTACCAATGCCGGAACGGTATTACCCGCCCTCAAAAGCGAGCAAACCGAAATCGGCATGAAATGGCAACCCTCGCCCCGCCTGCTGGTGACGGGTGCGGTATTTAGCATCGACAAACCTTTTGCGGACGATAAAACCGTTGCCAATGGTTTATCCGAGCGTGTGGCGGGCGGCAAACAAGCACGTCATCGCGGCTTAGAGTTGAGTGCGGTCGGGCAGGTGAATAGCCAGTTGTCGATTCAAGCCAGCTATATGTTGTTGGATGCGCAATACACCGCCGCACTCAACCCCGCTTTGGTGGGTACGGTGGTCACCAATGTGCCGAAGAATAAAGCATCGTTGTTTGCGGATTACAAAGTGGCTTCGGTGGCGGGCTTATCGTTCAACGGTTTGTTGAGCGCGGAAAGTGGCAAAGCCGTAACCGCCGATGGTGCGGTGATGCTGCCTTCGTCATGGCAACTGGATGCCGGCGTGCGCTACCGCAATCAGTTGTGGGGTAAATCCACCGTCTGGAATGTGAACATCGAAAACCTCACCGACCGCAGCTACTGGCGTGAAGCACCGACCCAATACTGGGGTGGTGTATATTTATTCCCATCGACACCGCGTACCATCCGCGCCAAAGTCACAGTTGAATTTTAAGGAGATTGGAAAATGGAACCTCGCCTCATCGCCCTACTGGGAGCCGAATGCACCGGAAAAACCACGCTGGCGCAAGCCTTGGCACAGCGCTTGGGTGTGGCGTGGGTTCCAGAATACCTGCGTGAATTTTGCGATACGCATGGCCGCACGCCACGCCACGAAGAGCAAGCCCACATCGTGCAAGAGCAAACGCGCGGCGAACTGAACGCTTTAGAGCAAGCGCGGCAACAAGGGCAAGCGTGGGTGATTTGCGATACCACGCCGCTGATGACCGCCATTTACAGCGATTTTGTCTTCGGCGATACCGCGCTCTACCCGTTTGCACGCGCTTCGCAGCAACGCTATGCGCTAACCGTGTTGCTAACTCCGGCGATTCCGTGGGTAGCGGACGGCATTCAACGCGATAGCGAAGCCGCCCGCGCCAAGGTTCACGCAACCCTTGTGCGAGAGTGTGACCATCATCCGCAATGGAACACGCTGCATTTGCCTACGCCGGACATCAATGCGGTGATTGCAGCGTTAAATCAGCTCAGGAAATAGCACATCCACAAACCCGAACTGCGCAAAATCCCGTATCCGCATGGGGTAGAGCTTGCCCCATAGATGATCGCATTCGTGCTGCACCACGCGGGCGTGAAAGCCTTCGACGGTGCGGTCGATGGGGTCGCCGTACTGGTCGAATCCGGTATAGCGAATGCGGGTAAAACGTGGAACTTTGCCGCGCAAATCCGGCACAGATAGACAGCCTTCCCAATCCTCTTCTTCCGCATCGCCCAGCGGGGTGATAACCGGATTGACCAGCACCGTGAGCGGCACAATCGGGCGGTCGGGATAGCGCGGATTGATTTCTCCATTACCGCTACCAAACACCACCACTTGTAAATCCACACCAATTTGGGGCGCAGCCAAGCCCGCACCGTTGGCAGCGTGCATGGTATCGAGCAAATCGCTGACCAATAAATGCAATTTATCCGAATCAAAATCGGATTCCGACACGGGTTGCGCCTGCCGCAGCAAACGGGCATCGCCCATTTTGAGGATTGCATGAACGGTCATTTCGACACTCCTAACATCTCCAACATTTGGGATTCATCCAGCACCGCCACGCCCAGCGTTTGCGCTTTTTCCAGCTTGCTACCTGCTTCCGCGCCCGCCACCACGTAATGGGTTTTTTTGCTGACCGAACCCGATACCTTCGCGCCCGCCGCTTCTAATAAATCTTTGGCTTGGTCGCGGCTTAGGGTGGGGAAAGTTCCCGTTAGCACAAAGGTTTTACCCGCCAACGGCTTGGGGGTGTGGACGATTTCGCCTTCTTCCCACGTCACGCCGCACGCCCGTAATTGTTCGACTACCTCGCGGTTATGCGCTTGGTCGAAGAAGGTTCGGATGCTTTGCGCCACGATCATACCCACATCCGGTACGGCGGTTAATTGCTCCAAACTCGCGTCCATGATGGTATCCAGCGTACCAAAATGCCGCGCCAACGCCTTTGCGGTCGATTCCCCCACATGGCGAATCCCCAGCCCAAACAGAAAGCGCGGCAGCGTGGTTTGCTTCGATTTTTGTAGCGCATCAAGCACGTTCTGCGCGGACTTCTCCGCCATTCGCTCTAAAGACACCAGCGCCACAAAGCCCAGTTTGTACAAATCCGGCAGGGTGTTGACGATGCCGGCATCGACCAGTTGTTCGACCAGCTTATCGCCCAGCCCTTCCACCTCCACCGCGCGGCGTTGGGCAAAATGCAAAATAGACTGTTTGCGCTGGGCGCTGCAAAACAGCCCGCCGGTGCAACGGTAATCCGCCTCGCCTTCCTCCCGCACCGCGACCGAATCGCACACGGGGCAGGTTTTTGGCATGGTGAAAAGCGCGGCGCGTAAACCCTCACCCCGACCCTCTCCCACAAGGAGAGGGGGTAAAACCACGCTCACCACTTCGGGAATCACGTCCCCCGCGCGGCGCACGATGACGGTATCGCCCACGCGCACATCTTTGCGGCGGGCTTCGTCTTCGTTGTGGAGCGTGGCGTTGGTGACGGTCACGCCGCCCACAAACACGGGCGCGAGTTTGGCGACGGGCGTGAGTTTGCCCGTGCGCCCGACCTGCACTTCAATCGCCAACACGGTGGTGAGCTGCTCTTCCGCCGGATATTTATGCGCCACCGCCCAACGTGGTTCGCGCGTTACAAAACCCAGTTGCTTTTGTAAATCCAAACGATTGACTTTGTAAACCACGCCGTCAATATCGAACGGCAATTCATTCCGCATAGCGCCGATTTTTTCGTGAAACGCTACTAATTCCATAGCACCCAATGCACGGCTGGTATTTGCTGCAACCGGAAAACCCCATTTTTTCAAAGTTTGCAGCAATTCGTAATGCGTTGTCCAAGGCGTGTGGGAACATTCGCCCACGCCATACGCAAAAAAGCTCAAAGGGCGTTGCGCCGTGATTTGCGAATCCAACTGCCGCAGCGCCCCTGCCGCCGTGTTGCGCGGGTTCACGAACGGCTTTTCGGGCTGGCGTTTTTTGAGCGCTTCAAACGCATCGCGCCGCATATACACTTCGCCGCGCACTTCCAGCACCGCTGGAATGCTTTCGCCATGAACTCCTTGAATTTGCAGCGGAATTTCTCGAATCGTGCGGACGTTTTGCGTAACATCCTCGCCCGTTTCGCCATCGCCGCGTGTGGCGGCTTGCGTTAAAAAACCGTTTTCGTAACGCAGATTCACCGCCAGCCCATCGAATTTGAGTTCTGCCACGTATTCCACCGGTGCATCCGATTCGGTCAGCCCCAATTCTTTGCGCACGCGGGTATCAAAATTCTGCGCCCCACTCGCCTCGGTATCCGTTTCCGTGCGAATACTGAGCATCGGCACGGCATGGCGCACCGATTCAAACGCCTCCAACGCCTTGCCGCCCACGCGCTGGGTGGGGGAATTGGGGTTAATCCATTCGGGGTGTTCTTTTTCAAGCGCTTGCAGTTCTCGAAATAATTGATCGTATTCCGCATCCGGCACAGTGGGTGCATCCAACACATAGTATTCATGCGCGTAGCGGTTTAATAACTGGTGTAATTCGGTTAGGCGGGGGGGAGGGGTGATGCTATACACTATAAAAATCCACGTAATTCATTCGTAACGTTCATTAACGCATGGGGTTAAATCAGCTTATCATGACTTTAAGTATCCGTTTACCACTTTCGCTTGAAAACCAGCTCACTATGGCGTGCCAGCGCTTGAATTTGAGTAAATCGCAGGTAGTACAAAATGCGCTCAAAACATGGCTTGCCGATGCAACCGTGATTCAGCACCAAGTACCCAGCCCACAGCCACACCCTTTGCTTGCTTTTGCAGAACTTGCCTCTGCACCATCGGCTCGCTCCAAAGAAGATTATGTCCCTTATTCCAAAGAAGCACTGCGGAAAAAGATTTTGGCAGGTAAAACCTCCGTATGAACGCCCTTTTGAGTATCCCACGCAACGCAATTTTAGTGGATACCGGTTTTCTGGTTGCCTTATTTAATCCACGCGAACCGCAGCATTTATCGGCACGCAATTTTTTACAACAATGCCACAGCCCGTTAATTACGGTAGAGGCAGTGGTAGTAGAAACCTGCTTTTTCCTTTCCGATTCCCAACGCCATGCGTTTTTAACTGCCATTACCGCACAAGCATTGCAAGTAATTCCTACCGATACATCGGCACATTCTCGCATTGCCACTTTATTTCAAAAATACCAAGACCAAGAACCTGATTATGCAGATATGGCACTTATCTGGCTTGCAGAAACCACCGATATTGCTTCCATCCTCACCCTTGATATACAAGATTTTTCCCGCTACCGCATTCGCGGAAGGAAGTTTTTTTCGTTATTGGAATGGATTGGGATTTAATTTTCCGGCAGTGATTCATTCAATTATGTTTTAGATAAATTATATTTCCGAACAAATAATTGTGTAACCACATAGTGAAAGAATTATGATTTAGAGAAAGATAAGGTTTTTCTGGTGTATCGTCCTAGTCGCTGGCGAAGTGTATTATTCCATCGTTCGATATGATTAGTTTCACCTGATTCTTTCCCAACACTACGAGGTAGTGGTTCACATCAGTTATTTATATTAGGGCGAGGGGGCATAGCGTTGTACCAATGTCCAAGCAACAAGGGCGATCATCGCACTCCAAAAACCGATGCCGATGACCAAAGGCCAAATGGTGCCGTCGATATGGCTGCCCAACCATTGCCCCGTGGCAAAGGCGCTGATGGTCACGAGAAAGCCATTCAATGCCGATGCCGCGCCCGCCGCCTGCGGAAACGGCGCAACCGAGCCGCTTTGTCCGCACGGGTTATGAATGCCATGCGCCAGCATGAACAGCGCGAACGGAATTTCAATCGCCCATACCGATTGCATACCCAGCACCGCCAGCAGCACCACGCCGCCGCCGCCGCAAAAGGTCAGCCCGCCCGCAATCGCTACCGCGCGGCGCACGCCAAAGCGTCGCAGCAAGTGGCGGCATAAAAACGTGCCCAGCAAATAAATAAACGAATTACCAAACATCACCATGCCATATTCCGTGGTACTTAAACCCAGCACGCGAATCAGCACGAACGAGGACGATGCCAAAAAGCTGAACAACCCACTATAAGAACATATCGTTAAAGCCGAGAACGCTAAAAACGTAGGATTGCGCACTATATGCAGCCAGTTGCACGCCATAGTGCGCAGTTGCAGGGCATTGGGGTTTTTCTGCGGAATACTTTCTTCAAAGCGCAACGCAATCAATCCTAAACTGATAGCACCAAACACCGCCAGCACCAGCAAAGCAATATGCCAGTTGAACCACGCCGTTAAAAATCCGCCCAGCGGTGCGCTGATGCAAGCAATCACACCCAAGCCGCTGAGGGCTTTGGAAATCACCATCGCACCCTGCGCGGGGCTGTAAAGATCACGAATAATGGCACGCGCACACATCACCCCCGCCCCCATCGCCGCGCCTTGTAGCGTGCGCCAAGCGATGAGCGCATCCATACTCGGGGCAAAGGCGCTTCCCAGTGCGGCGATGGTGTAGGCGATCATGCCGATGAGCAAAATCGGTCGTCTGCCGAAACGGTCGGACAGCGGCCCCCACACCAGTTGCGAAACGCCATACGCCAACAAAAGCGCCGTTAACGTAAGCTGCGCTTGCACCATGCCCGCGCCCAATTCATGCGTTAAATCGGGCAGGGCGGGGAGGTACAAATCGGTGGTAATCGGCTGCACGCCCAGCAAAAGCGCGAGGAGAAAAATAATCAAGGCTGGGTGCATAATGCGCGGTGTGATACGCGGTGCAGCAGTAACCATTGCCCCGTTCCGGCAAGCAGCAGCCCGACAACTAAACCGATCCAGAAGCCCTCGGCCTGCATGGGGGCGTGCCATTGTGGAATCCAGCCTAGCCCCAGCACGCAACCCAATGGCAGGGCAATCAACCAAAAAGCGACCAGATGGATCACCATCGGCAAACGGGTTTCTTTGTAGCCGCGCGTGGCACAACTGGCGCTCACTTGCATGGCATC
>CALMCD010000159.1 GCA_937863075.1 uncultured Rhodoferax sp.
TGGTAGTGGTTCTTGATGAACTGATGGAACCGGTAGTCTTTTTAGAAATGAGGAATGGAATGAAACGCCTACTGCAATGCGGTGTATTTTTGTTGGGTTTGCTGCCCTTGGCGGGTCATGCCACCTGTTACACGGTGTACAACAAAAACGAGCGGGTGATTTTTCAATCTGCCAACGCCCCCGTGGATATGACGCAAGCGGCGATTACCTTGGAATTGCGCAGCAAATTCGGGGCGGATGCGGTGATGATCTTCAACGGAAACCCGAATTGCTCGGAAATTGTGGCATTGGAAGAACCCGCCCCCGTCATCACCTTGCCGACCAACACGGCTGCCCCTAAGCCAGCCGTACCGGTATCCGCTGCACCTGCTGTATCCGCTGCACCTGCGCCGCCTACATCCGGTGAGTCTCGCTGCGATGGGCGCAAGTATTGTTCGCAAATGACATCCTGTGACGAGGCCAAATATTTCCTCAAAAACTGTCAACGCACGAACATGGATGGAAACGGGGACGGCATTCCGTGTGAAAAACAGTGGTGTGGGCTCAAATAATTTTCAATAACTGCAAGAACCTTAATTCGGTCGTAGCGCGGGGTCTTCCACGGATTGGGTGGAAACGACTTTCAAATCGGATGTGAGGATGACCGTGAAAATTTTGCGGTCGCTGTTATTGGGGCCGTCTTGGTAACGCCAGTCGTAATGCCAACGGGTTTCGCTGGGGAAGGGTGTCATCTTCATGGGTTTACCCAAACGGCGGCGCACTTCTTGCACATCCATCCCGGGGGTGATTTTGGCAAAGTTGGCAGGGGATAGCACTTGCCGCAGCGCGACCATTTTGCCGTCTGAGGCAATGCTAATCATGTAATTGGTAGTGCCTTCGGGCTGGCGGTTGTATTCCAATACGCGCACGCCGTTGGGTTCTTGCCAGACTTGCTCGGGTTCACCGAACTTCATGCGCACATCGCTCTCGGTGGAAAAGCCTTCTTCCAGTTCGGCAACGCGCTGTGGGTCACAGGCTGAAAGTAAAAGAGTGCTGCATAGCAGCAAAAGTAGTTTTTTCATGTCTAATAACGTCCTTGCTCGGGGTGCTGTGGAGATTGCGGATAACGCGGTGGATGATCGTGATGGTGTGGATTATGGCGATCCTCTTTAGCGCGAACTTCGCATTGTTTGCGTGCGCTGGGTGCTGGATCGCCAAATAAATCATTGGTGCAGAAAAAAGAATGCCGAACTGTGCGCTCCACATAACGCCCGTTGATGCCATAGCGCACCAACGTGGGTTTGCGGATATGGCAAATTTCTTCTTCTAGGGCGCATACCACCCATAAAGTGGGCGCGGTCTGTGGGGGTGGAACTTGTATTCCCGGTGGAGGGAGCGGTGGTTGGTATTGGTAGAGCGGTTGCGCTTGCACGATCAATGCAGCACCCCAACCCAGCAATAGCCCAACCCCTAAACGCAGACCAGAATAAAAAGTGAAACCAATGGTGGAATGAATACTGCAACACATGCGGACACGTAACATGGATAAAGTCTCCTGAATTTTTGATTTTTCAACGGATGATTCCGCCTTTAACGGGGGTTGGCGTTCATGCGCCGACCTTGATATGCCCTATATTCCACCCCCATGTCCCTCACCCGCATTTTTCTCACCGTTTGCTTGATACTGTGTTGGCTGCTGCCCGCGTGGGCGCGTGCCAACGTGGGGAATGGGTGCGACCAAGCGCAGATCGTGGGCAATGGCGCGAAACCCGATATTGGCGTGACGGCAGGGACGGTGTTACCCGTGGAGTCGTTCACCCGCATTCCCCGCATCGCCTTGTGGGGCGATAGCCATACTTCAGCGGGTGCGTTTGTCGATACCTTGATGGAGGCTTGGGGACAATCTCCGGCGGCAGGGGCGCGGATTCGCCCTGCATTTATTCCGGCGGCAATGGGTGTGGCGGGGGTGCGCTTGCCCTTGCGTCGTCAGTGCGTGATGGGGGGGTGGAAGTTTCACCACGCCTACCGTTCCCATGCCGGACTGGGTGGCGGTTTCACCCAAAGTTTGATGCAGCTCGCCTCCGATACGCCCAACGACATCGTATGGCTGGATTTTGGCAGTGCCGCACAGGGTAATGCCGCCAAGCGGGTGAATGTCCATTTCAGCAAGGCCGATCCGCAGAGTCGGTTGATGCTGGCGGTTTCTATCAACAATGGGGCGGAAGCGATGGTGAGCCTCTCCGACCGCACCCTCCCCTATTTTCAAGTGCGCGGCGATTTGCCGATTGAAACGCTGCGCCTGCGCCTCGTCATCGGACAAATCACGCTGCATTCGTTTGAACCCGCCTACCAGCAAGCACCCAGCGTGGTGCTGGATGTGTTCAGCGCCCCCGGTGCAACCGCCCATGCGTGGAATCGCAGCGCCCTGCCCAATAGCAGCCCCATTCCTTACGATATGGTGATTTTGCAATACGGCACGAACGAGGCAGCCAATCAAGCATTGGATATAACGACTTATACGAACCATCTGCGTCAAAGCCTGAAGCACCTGCGTGCCGCCCACGCCCATGCACGGTGTGTGCTGATTGGTGCGCCCGATCGGGGTAATGGCAATTATTCGGCATTGCACCAGCGGGTGAACGCGGTGCAGGAGCGGGTGAGCCAAGAGTTTCAATGCGAATTTTGGAACTGGCAAGCCGCCATGCCCGAGGGAATGCGCAGTTGGGCCAATTCCAACCTCGCGCAGCCCGATTTGATCCATTTGACCCCTAAAGGTTACGCCGTGAGCGCCCGCACCTTTGCCCGCGCCATTGCACCGCCTTGGAATAAAAAGTAGCAACGTTCCAAAACGTTCAAAAGAAATAAAAGAAATTCTCGTTTTATGGTGCAGACCCCTGTTTCTCCTTCTTCTCCATCTCCCTCAGTTGCGGATCGCGTGCTGGGGCTGGAAGCCGTCCGCGCATTGGCGATTGCCGCCGTTATTGCCTACCACCTGAATATCCCGGGCGTTTTGAACGCGGGCTTTTTGGGGGTGGACATCTTCTTCAATTTGTCGGGGTTCTTGATTACGTCGCTTTTGTTGCGGGAATACCAAACACACGGTCGGATTGCCCTCGGTGCGTTTTATCTGCGTCGCATAAAACGCTTATTTCCCGCCAATGCGATGCTGCTGGTCGGTTGCGTCATCCTAGCGATTGGTTGGATGGGAGTGGCCTATCAAGCACGGTTGCGTGCGGATTTTGCGGCGGCCACGATTTACGGCTCCAACTGGTGGCAGATTCATTCCGAACAATCGTATTTTGCGAATTTTGGTAGCCCCCCTTTGCTGCGGCATTTGTGGTCGCTGGCTGTTGAGATGCAGTTTTATGCGATCTGGCCGCTGCTGCTGGGTATGGTGCTGCGTTGGGCGGGCGTGGGGGGGGCGATGGTGATGAGCTTGGGGCTATCACTCGCCAGTGCGCTCTGGATGGCTTGGATTTTCATGACCCATGAAACCAATCCCAGCCGCGCTTATTTGGGTTCGGATACGCACACGATGGGTTTGTTTTTGGGCGCAGCGATGGCATGTTGGTGGAGTCCGCTGCAAAACCAATCTCTGTGGCAGTTGGAGAAAACCGCCTTGGGGAAGCCGCTGGTGCGTACTTTATTGGGCGTGGGGGGCGTGATCGCCTTGTACGTCATGCTCTCGACATGGACGGATGTGAATCCGATTTTGTATTACGGCGGCTTTTGGCTGGTTTCGCTGTGCAGCGTGTTGCTGATTGTGATCTCCTGTTCAGGTGAATTGTCGCTGGGCTGGGCGCAAGGGCTGGTGCGTTGGATGGGAACGCGATCGTATTCCATGTATTTGTGGCACTGGCCGATCTTCGTCTTTCTGAAGGGCGATACCACCCCCGATACGGCAATGGTCGTGCTGTGTTTGGCGAGTACGGCAGTGGCTTCTGAGCTGTCGTACCGGCTTGTGGAACTGCGCAAAAATATCACCCTCCTTTCGTTGATTGTGCTGCTATTTGCGGCATCGGCGGCTTCCTTTTTTCTGGCTACTGAAGAAGATGCCAACCGTGCTGCCGCCCAACAAACCATCCCAACCGAGATGTTGGATAACGAGGCATTGAAAGAAGCCTCCTCCTCCGACCGTTCGACCGAACCCGTAATCCCCGCATCAAAACCCCGCCGACCTGCGAGCGGAGCATCTGCCGCATCCGCAGCACGGGCATTGACACCTTCTAACCCCAACTCCAATCCCCCCCCCGCAGCTCCCCTGCCGCCATTGGCACAGGATGCCCATATTTTGGCGATTGGGGATTCGGTCATGCTGGGCGCACGCCACCGCATTGAGCAAGGCATTCCGGGGATTTTGGTCGATGCCCAAGTGGGTCGTCAGGCGAGCCACAGCGTGCCGATTGTGAATGACCATTTGTTGCACAACCAGCGCATTGAGCGGGTCGTGCTGCATATTGGAACCAATGGCTACATCTACGAAAAAGATTTGCGCAAACTGCTATCGCTGTTGCAAGAGAAGGGTGTGCAGCGGGTGTTGGTGGTGAATATCCACGCCGACCGCCGTTGGACGAAAACCAATAATGAACTGATTGACCGCATCGCCCCCGAATTTGCGAATGTTCGCATCGGGCGTTGGAGTGCCGTCAGCAGCGACAACCCCGACTATTTTGTGCGGGACGGTATTCATTTAAGCAGCGCAGGGGTCAGCGCCTTTGTGAAAGTGATCGGCGCAGGTCTGGGCGTTGAATTGATCCCACCCCCTACCAGACCCGTCAAAGAGGCGAAGCTCCCCCCCAAGCCAACGCCCAAAATTTCATCCCCCCCCCGTCCTCCGGCGGAAAGTACCCGCGAAAGCGCCCGGGAAGCCGCCGTGCCGGACACCACTACGGAAACCAAAGATGGAAAAAACGCCAAAGAAACCCATGAAGATTAGCGTGGGTTATTTCTTCTTGCTCTGCACCTTGCTCTTCTTTATGGGCATGATGAATGCGGTATATGCCCTTGAAGTAGCGGTACAAAAAATCACCGTTTCGGTTCAACCTGCAAGCTATGCGGTCAACATTGCTGATTTATCCTGCCCCGCAGCACCGGCACGTTCTAAAAAGGTGAAACCGAAAAAAGCCCCCACCGCCTCCAGCAACGATTCGGACGATTCCCCGCTGGAACTGCCCGACCCCGAAGAAGTGAGCAGCGAAGCCCATGAAGGTGAATCCAGCACGCTCACCTTGAATCCCAATACGGGGCGCTGGAAACAAGCATCTGCCAATGAACCGTTCCGCGTGGCATTTTGGGGGGATAGCCATTTTGCCGCCGGATTTTTCACGCAGGAACTCGGCACGGCACTGGGTCTCACCCCCGAACAAGTCCAAGGTGCATTCATTCCCGCCACCATGAACCGCTCCGGCGTGCGTTTGCCGTGGGTGCGTAAAACCTGTATTTCGAGTGGTTGGCAACATGAATCAGCGCACGCCGTGGCAACGGCTGCCGAAGCACCCGGCCCTTCGATGGTGAACTTGGTCAGCCGCGAACCCCATGCGTCGTTAGCGTGGGATTTGCGCAATGCGGCGCGGACACCGGTGTACTCCAACGTGCGATTCTTGTACCAACAAACCGCAGCACCCATCACCCTTGGCGTGCGGGTGGATGATGGAGCCGAACAAGCCATCACCCTGCAAGGCGCGGCAGGCCCTGCGGCGTTGGAGATTGAAGGCAACGCGCCGATTTCCGTGCTGCATATCCGGTTACTGAGCGGGCATTTACGGGCGCATGGTTTAGGGCTGGAAACGGCGGAGACGACCCGTTTGCAGTTGGATTTATTTGCCTTTCCGGGCGCGACCGTGCGCGGTTGGCAATATGCGAATGCACCGTATTTCCGAAGCTGGTTCGCCCACACTCCTCCGTATCAACTGGTGGTGCTGCAATACGGGTCGAATGAAGGGCATGAACGCACCTTCGACCCCACCGCCTACGCCCAAACTCTGCGCCAAAGCGTGATGAATCTGCGGCAAACCTTCCCCCAATCCACTTGCTTGTTGATTGGCCCGGGGGATAGGGGAATCTTGGTACGTTCCAAAAGAGTGAAAGCTAAAACCAAGGCTAAGGCCAAAGTCAAAGCTAAAACCAAAGCCAAGGGTAAAAACAGGCAACCGGTCGTAACCGTAGCACAGGCAGCAACGGCCTCTGCATCGCCCCAGTTGCTGCGTTATTCGCGGATTCATGCGCAGATTGTCAAAATCCAAGATGCCATCGGCAACGAATTCGGGTGCCAACGCTGGAGTATGTACCAAGCAATGGGCGGTAGCACCAGTGCTTATAAGTGGGCGCGGCAACGTCCGCAACTCATGTCGAATGATTTATTGCATTTCACGGTAGCGGGTTATCAGCGGCTGGGTCAGCTTTTTGTGAACGATATGGGCTGGAAACCAGAGACGATTTGGTTGCCATCGCAAAGTACACAAAATCCTGTGGCTGCACCGATACCACCAGTAGAATAAAAAATTATGTTTTTTTCTGGAGTGTGACCGCATGGTTCCTCATCTTGTAACGGCATTGACAGGTTCTATCGGCGAATTGGAACAGCGTATTCTCGATTCCATGCCTGCTATTGAGCGCTGGTTTCGTCTGGAGTGGATGGAGCATACGCCGCCGTTCTACTGTGCAGTGGATGTGCGCAACGCGGGCTATAAACTAGCCCCTACCGATACCGACTTGTTCCCCCGTGATTGGCATTTACTCACCCCTGCCATGCTGCCACTGGCGGTGCAGGCGGCGATGGCGGCGATTGAAAAAATCTGCCCCGAGGCACGTAACCTTTTAATCGTGCCACAAAGCCGGAATACCAGCCCTGCCTACTGGCGCAATATCGCCCAGTTGCAGCGCATTTTTCATACGGCAGGTTTGAATGTGGGGATTGGCTCGATCAGCCCCGATGTGAAGGAGCGCATCACCGTCCCCCTCCCCGATGGAGAAAGTCTGCAATTAGAGCCAGCCCTGCGTACCAATGGACGCTTGGTGCTTCAGGATTTTGACCCTTGCACCATTTTGCTCAACAACCCCTTGCGCACCGGCGTGCCGGGGATTTTGGAAGAGCTGCATACGCAGTTTTTACTGCCCCCACTTCATGCTGCGTGGGCGACACGGCGTAAAAACGTCCATGCCCGTTGTTTGGAGGAGATCGGTCGCCGCTTTGGGAAATTGATTGGGGTCGATCATTGGCTCTTAGCGCCCTTATTCGATCATCGCCCGCAGATGGATTTTTCCAACAGCACGGATCGGGAAGCCTTGGCAGAGCAAGTAGATGCCCTGCTCACCAAGATCCGCCGCAAGCACAAAGAATACGGCATCAAAGAAAAACCGTTTGTGGTGCTGAAAGCCGACGACGATAACCCCGCCTTGGGTACGGTCTCGATTCGAGAGGGGAAAGAGGTACACAACCTCTACATCAACGCCGCCATTCCCGCGACTTGCGATATTTTCTTGCAAGAAGGCCTTGCCACCACCCCAGAAGGCAGCGACCACCTCGCCGCGAATCCCGTGGTTTACACGATAGATCGTTACGTGGTCGGTGGTTTTCAACGCACAGAAACAGAGGGCATTCCCCTGACCTTTGCCAAACCCGGTGCCAGCGTGCCGAATCGGTTTTATATGTACGGCGTAATGGGTCGTCTGGCGATGTTGGCTGCTAGCTATGAACTAGAAGCCACCGACCCCAATGCCGAACATTACGATTGAGGGGTGTCGGGTCGTATTTAATCTTCATCAATTAAAAAATCATCGACCTGATCATCTTTACCAGCATCGGCTTTGCGCTGGGCATCGGCTTTGGGTTGCAGCCCTTGCACATTGAGCATAAATTCTTTCATGCTGGTGGGTTCGACTAATAACGTCATGGGGTGCTGCACTACATCCACCAATTGGGTGTTGGTGAGTCGTTGATTGGTCATCCACATTTGCCCGATGGGGACACCAATGGCCAAAAAGGTGGCCAGCCCTACCCCCCAGCGCATTACAGGCCAATGGCGCGGGTCGGCCAAACGGAGATGGGCGCGTGCCGTGAGTGCAATCACGATGACGGTGGCGTGGTTTTGGATTTGCAAGGGCCAAAGCCAATTAAACGAGAACGCCACCTGCTCCAGCACCATTTGCAAGAATACCTCCGACAAATACGCGATACAAACAATGAGCAGGTGGTTGAAAAACCGATCCACCCCCCCAAAAACTCGCCCGAGTAGGGAGTAACCAATACTCCAAATCGCCAGCACTGCCGCCAAGCCACTTAACTTAGCCAAATAGGGCGTATTGTTGTCTATATGCACAGCCCCCAGCCATATTGTCCAGGCCTCGTGTAACAAAACCATGCACAGTGCCACGAGTGCCAAAGGCCAAATCATGAGGGTAGACAGGGGTTTCTCTGGCTTCATCTCCCACTGACTATGGCGTAAACCGAGGCTGCTGTTACCGATTTGGATGCGGGTTTTATGGGGTCGTTTGGGGGTACAGATGACGGCAGAGCGACGCTGGCTGCGTCCAAACCGCACGGGAATGCGCAGGCCGTTGATGGAATTCAAATCATGCAGGATCACGCCCTGTGCTTTGTCGTGGCGTAGCACGGCATGGTAGGGGGCGCAGTGGAGATCGTCCAGCACCAAGTCGTTATCCAGTGCGCGGCCAATGCGGATTGCGGCATCGGGTGCATCGGGCAGCATCATCCGCTGATGCACCGAACCATCGCGGTTCAGATGTTCGAGATACCAGCTCATTGCAATAACCCTAAAAATTCGGCTCCAATGCGGTGGGCATTGGTAAAACTGAATCCATCTAACACCAGACTGCTGTGCAGACGTTCACGCGGGTCATCTACCTGCAACGCAGTTAAATGAAATTTGTAGAGGTTCTCGAATTTGCGGTAGGCTTCCACGCATACCGACACCCGATAGACATGCGCAACTCCCTGCACATAGCTGCCGTGGCATTTACGATGCGAGAGTTCACGCCCCGAACGCACCGGACGATCGAGCGAATAACGGCGATCGGCCATATTCAAGAATTGCGTCGTAGTCAATTTTTGATTGCGGCTTAATTCGTGCTTCAGGTGGAGAGAACCAGTATAAAAACCATTTTTCACGAATAAATCCGAATGCAGTTGGCACTCTAAACCATCGTTTTGAAAACGCACACTGTCGCCATCCGACCCCTTGGCCCAGCACTTGGTGAGGTTTCCGTTTAAGGTGGGGACTTTGCGTCCGGCCAACGTTTGGCTAGAAAACCCCACACGGGGGCGCAGTACGGTGGTGGCGACAAAATCTTGATGGGCTTGTAACTGCTGCGCCACTTCACTACGCCATTCCACGCGAAGACCGGTTTGGGTGATTTGTTGTGCTTTGATCAATAGTTGGCGCACGTAATGAACGGGAACGAGAAAGCTCAACGCCTGCCCATCGCGCCGCGTTGCGACATTCACACCGACCACGCGGCTGGATTCGTCAATAGCGGGGCCGCCACTCATGCCAGAGTTGAGCGCACCGGAAAACAACATTTGTGCGTAAATCCGCGATTCAACCAAGCCGTTGTAAATCCCTTCCGAGATCAAGAAACCCAGTTCCAACGGATTGCCCAGTGCAAACACTTTCGTTCCTTGGGGCAGTGGGTCGGAACGCAGGGCAAAGCTATTCCATGATGCCGTTTCTGGGGAGGGTTGGATGCTTAAGATCGCCAAATCGTGTACCACATCCAGTGCGACAAGGTGGGCGGGGACGGTGCGTCCGTTCGCGCCACGCAATTCAATGCGGTACTTGGAGGGTTCCATCGCCAAACTGGAAACCACATGGTAATTGGTCACCACCAATGGCAGACCTGCTATCTTGTCTTCGACCAAAAAACCGGAACCGAGGGATGATTGTTCCCCCGCACTGGCCAGCAGTACACGCACTTGCAGCAGCCGTTCTTTGTTCGCAGCAAAAAGATCACGCGCCGAGGCCGACGGCTCCGCCAGTGGAAGAAGCGGATCAGCGTGGGCTAAAAAGGTGCATAAATAGAAGACAAGAGCGAATAATGGGACAATCATGGCGCGAGTTTAACCATCCTACCCCTTTCACCCATCATGAAACGCCTTCTTATTGCCACAGGTCTGCTGTTGTTCACACTTACGGGGATATTTCAAGTATCCCACGCAGATTCAACGGTAAAACCCGCCACTGCTACAGGCTTTACCCACGTCAAAACCGCAGGGGCGATTGACGAATATCGGCTTCAATCCAACGGTTTGCAGGTGCTGTTGATGCCGGAACATTCCAGCCCGACGCTCACGCTCATGGTGACCTACCGCGTCGGCTCGCGCAACGAGGTAACCGGAACAACGGGCGCAACGCATTTACTGGAACACTTGATGTTCAAAGGTTCCAAAAACTACAACCGCGAAAAAGGCAATAACGTCGATCAAATTCTGGAACGCACCGGTGCGCAGTACAACGCCACGACATGGACGGATCGCACCAACTACTACGCCAATATGGGGCGTGAGCATTTGGATACCGTCATGGCACTGGAAGCCGACCGGATGCGCAATTTGCTGTTGCGTGAATCCGACCGCCAACCCGAAATGACCGTGGTGCGCAACGAGTTTGAGATGGGCGAAAACTCCCCCATTCAAGCCCTCTACAAAGAGTTGTACCAAACCGCTTTTGTCGCGCACCCGTACCACCACAGCACGATTGGGCATCGCAGCGACATCGAAAAAGTCTCCATCGACAAGCTCCGCGCGTTTTACGATACCTACTACTGGCCGAACAATGCTACCGTCACCGTGATTGGCGATTTTGACCCCGCCCACGTACTGGCACTGGTGAAAAAACGCTTTGGTGTGTATGGCAAATCACCTAAACCCATCCCCGAGGTTTATACCGAAGAACCCGCTCAAACGGGCGCACGCCGCACCATCGTGAAACGCCCGGGGGAATTGGGCGTGGTGGCGATTTCGCACAAAATTCCACCTTCTACGCATCCTGATTTTGCAGCGGTGTTGATGATGAGCGCGATTTTGGCGGATGGCAAAAACAGCCGCCTTTACCCCGCCATTACCAATAAAAATCTGGCCACCAATGTGGAAACGGATGTGGGAATTTTCCGCGATACCTCACTGCACACCGTGTTTGCGCCGCTTGCACCCAACGTGAAGCATGAGGAAGTGGAACGCTTGATTCTGCAAGAAATCGAACGCCTGAAAAAAGATGGCGCAACTGCCGCTGAACTGCAAGCCGCCAAAGCCAAAAACGCAGCGGATTCGGCGTTCAAATTGGATGGTTCGTTTGGCATTGCAGGGCAACTCAACGAGTTTATTGCGGCAGGAGATTGGACATTGTTCTATCAGCTTGATGAAGCGATTAAACAAGTCACCCTCACCGATGTGCAGCGTGTGGCGCAAAAATACCTGCAAGAGGATGTCAGCACGACGGGCTGGTTTGTGCCAACTAAGGCGGGGGAAGAACCACCCCGTCAGGCTACGCCTGCCACCCCTCCTTCTAAAGGAGGGGAATCGGCATTGACTCTCCCCCTGCAAAGGGGGAGTACCCCGAAGGGGGGAGGGGGTTTGATACAGGATGGTGTTCACCGCAGCACAATCAAGGATACCGGCATTGATTTCATCGCCTATCCCATGGGCGTGAAAGATGTGGTGACCTTGTACGCCACCTTCCCAGCGGGGCGTTCGCAAGCCTTGCGCAACGGCGGCAACCCGATGGTTCCGACCCTTGCCGCGATGCTATTGGATGAAGGCACTACGAAGCACGATAAATTCGCCATTGCCCAGCAACTGGAAGCGGTGGGTGCGAGTATCGGTTTTGGTGCGGGGAACGATTTGGTGAGCGTCAGCGCCCATGCCCTGAAAAAAGACGTTCCGCTGGTGATTCAGTTAATCGCTGAACAACTGCGCACCCCCGCTTTTAGCGCTGAGGAATTTGCCAAAGCCAAAAAGCAACTGGTGGCGGGCATTCAACGCAGCCTTGAAAGCACCGATTCCCGCGCCGATGATGCCTACAACCGCAGCATTTATCCCCAAGGGCATTTGAACCGCAGCCTTTCCAATGAAGAAATGCTCGCCGCGATTGAAGCCGCTACCGTGGATGAAATCAAAACCTTCCACCAAACCTATTACGGCACGGCAGCGATGAAATGGGTGATGACGGGCGATGTGGATATTCCCGCAGCCCAAGCCGCCATTGCCCAAGCCTTTGCGGGTTGGACAAACGGTAAACCCATGCCCGTAACGACCCCCGCACAATTCGCTCCGCCCGCCAAGCCCGCCGTGTTGGATGTGAAGATGGATGGAAAAACCAGCGTTTCCGTGATGCTGGGGCAGCCCACCGGATTGCGTTACCGCGATCCCGATTACCACGCGCTGCGCATCGCCACCGCCATTTTGGGTAGCGGCTTTACGGGGCGTTTGATGGCAACCGTGCGCGACCAAGAAGGGCTGACATACAGCATCGGCGCAGGTTTGCAAAACGATACGTTTCACGATGGTGATTGGCATATCGGCGCAAGTTTCGCCCCCGAATTGTTGGAAAAAGGCATTGCATCGACCCAACGCCAATTGCAAAAATGGCTGAAAAACGGTGTTACCGAAGCCGAGGTGCGTGATCGGAAAACCAATTTAATCGGCGCATTCAAGGTCAGCCTTGCCACCACAGACGGCATGGCGGGTGCGTTGTTGGGTGCGGTGAATCGTGGTTACGATCCGAGCTGGTTGGATGAACTCCCCGTTCGTTTAGAAGCCATCACCACCCCCCAAGTGAATGCCGCGATTCAGAAATACCTGAAACCCGACAATATGGTGCTGGTGAAGGCGGGGAGTTTCCGTTAATAGATGGTGCAATACGGCGGTGATGGGCTTATCGCCTCACCACCCGCCAGCCCAACAGCACCGACAAGATGCCGCCGTACCACCAAACCTCGGCAAAATCGCTTTTACCAGCACGCATCCAAAAAAAATGCAGCACCGCCAACACCGCCACCGCGTACACCAGCCGATGCAATTTTTGCCAGCGTTTACCACCCAGCCAACGTACCGCCCCTTGAAATGAAGTGGCTGCTAGCAAGGTTAGCATTCCAAATGCCAGCATCCCCATCCAAATAAACGGGCGTTTGATCGTATCGTGGACGATTTCGGTCAATTCAAAGCCTTGGTCAAAGCCGCTGTAGCAAAGCAAATGCAGCGTGACGTAAAAATAAACAAACAACCCCATCATCCGCCGAAAACGTGCCAATGCGGGGGTGTGGGTCATGATGCGCAGCGGGGTAATCGCCAAGGCAATGCACAAAAAGCGCAAAGACCAATCCCCAGTGGCGCGGATCAAGGTTTCGGCCGGATTCGCACCCAAGGCATCGTTCCACCCCCGATAAAACAGCCATGCGCAAGGCAGTAGCGCGAGGATAAATACCATTGGTTTAGCAAAGCGTTGAATCATGGATGGATCAATAATTTTTTTGCAAATCCATGCCCGCGTACAACTGCCCGACCTGCTCCTCATAGCCGTTGAATAGCAGGGTTTTGCGCTTACGGGTGAATAAACCATCTTCGCCAATGCGTCGCTCGGTGGCTTGACTCCAGCGCGGATGATTGACTTGCGGATTCACATTGGAATAAAACCCGTATTCGCGCGGTGCAGATCGTCCCCAACTGGTAGTCGGTTGGTGTTCCACGAGGCGGATTTTGACGATGCTCTTGCTGCTTTTGAATCCATATTTCCAAGGTACTACCAAACGCACGGGCGCACCATTTTGCTTGGGCAATACATCGCCGTACATACCCAAGCCCAAGAGCGTAAGGGGATGCAAGGCTTCATCCAAACGCAAACCTTCGACATAGGGCCAATCCAATACCCGCGATGCCACGCCGGGCATGGTTTTGGGGTCGGCAAGGCTGATAAATTCGACAAACTTGGCACTGCCCAGCGGTTCGACTTTTTTCAATAACGCACTCAATGAATAGCCAATCCACGGAATCACCATCGACCACCCCTCCACGCAGCGCAAGCGGTAAATGCGCTCCTCCAGCGGGCTGAGTTTGAGCAAATCGTCGAGCGAAAATTTGCGCGGGGTTTTAACCAATCCTTCCACTTCCACCGTCCACGGTTGGGTGATGAGGCGATGGGCGTGGCGGGCGGGGTCGGATTTATCGGTACCGAATTCGTAGAAGTTGTTGTAGGTGGTAGCATCTTTGTATGCCGTGGGTTTGTCCAGAACCAACGCCCCTGCCAAGCGGGAAGGTGCGGCGGCGAGTGCTGCTTGTGCCTCGTGAATCGCCCCGATTCCTAATGCACTCCCCACCACGCCGCTGGCCATCAGGCGAATGAGTTGGCGGCGTTGTTCGTACACGGTATGTGGTGTAATTTCGCTGGTGCGCGGATGATTCGGCATACAGAAAATCCTTCTTTATGATGTTATGCGTTTTTTGCATATCTTTCGCGCAAAAATGTGCGGCATTTTTGCGCATACGTCCATAGAATGACGCTCCCCATTGGTTGGATTGGGCTTGGTAGCGTCGTTTTCTCAAAATGTGCGGCTCATTTTGAAAAGACGATTTTTCAAACCTTAGGAGCTTTTATCATGAACCTTAACACCCCCAGCTATGTCAAAAATCCCAAGCTGATTGCATGGATTGCCGATATGGTCGCCCTGACCCAGCCGAAAGACATTTACTGGTGTGATGGATCGGACGAAGAATACCAGCGTCTTTGCCAACAGTTGGTCGATGCCGGAACTTTTACCAAACTCAACCCCGCTAAACGCCCCAATAGCTTCTTGGCTTGCTCCGATCCTAGCGACGTAGCCCGCGTAGAAGACCGCACCTACATTTGCAGCGAAGCCAAAGAAAACGCAGGCCCCACCAATAACTGGATGGCTCCTGCGGATATGCGCAAACTGTTGCAAACCGGACAAGAAGACGGCACGCCCGCTTTGTTCCAAGGCTGCATGAAGGGTCGTACCATGTACGTCGTTCCCTTCTCGATGGGCCCTCTGGGTTCGCACATTGCCCACGTTGGCGTGGAATTGTCCGATAGCCCCTACGTTGCCGTTAACCAAAAAATCATGACCCGCATGGGTAAAGCCGTTTACGACGTAATCGGTACCGATGGCGAGTACGTGCCTTGCGTTCACACCGTGGGTGCGCCTTTAGAAGAAGGTCAAGCCGATGTGAAATGGCCTTGCAACAAGACTAAATACATCGTTCACTACCCTGAAACCCGCGAAATCTGGTCGTATGGCTCGGGCTACGGCGGCAATGCGTTGCTGGGCAAAAAATGCTTGGCACTGCGTATCGCTTCCAATATGGGACGCGACCAAGGCTGGTTGGCAGAACACATGCTCATCTTGGGCGTAACGAATCCTGAAGGCAAAAAATACCACATCGCTGCGGCATTCCCCAGCGCGTGCGGTAAAACCAATTTCTCCATGCTCGTACCGCCCGAAGCCGGTTTTGCAGGCTGGAAAGTCACGACCATTGGTGACGACATCGCTTGGCTCAAACCCACTGCGGACGGCAAATTGTTGGCGATCAACCCCGAAGCCGGTTACTTCGGCGTAGCCCCCGGAACCAACTTCCACACCAACCCCAACTGCATGGCGAGCTTGGATAAAAACGTGATTTTCACGAACGTCGGTTTGACCGATGACGGCGATGTCTGGTGGGAAGGTATGGAAAAAGATTCCGGCAGCGTTCCCGCTCACCTGATCGACTGGCAAGGCAACGATTGGACTCCTGAAATCGCCAAAGCAACCGGCGCAAAAGCAGCCCACCCCAATTCCCGTTTCACCGTAGCGGCTGGCAACAACCCCGCTTTGGACAGCGAATGGGATAACCCCAACGGCGTGGCGATTGATGCGTTCATGTTCGGTGGTCGTCGTTCCACTACCGTGCCTTTGGTGACCGAAGCGCGTGATTGGGCCGAAGGCGTTTACATGGCGGCTACGATGGGTTCGGAAACCACCGCTGCGGCGGTCGGACAAATGGGCATCGTGCGCCGTGACCCCTTCGCTATGCTGCCTTTCTGCGGCTACAACATGAGCGATTACTTCCAACACTGGCTCGACATCGGTGCAAAACTGCAAAGCTCCACCGCGAACGTGCCAGCGATTTACTGCGTAAACTGGTTCCGTAAAGGCGATGACGGTAAATTCGTCTGGCCCGGCTACGGCGAAAATATGCGCGTTTTGAAATGGATGATTGACCGCATCGAAGGCAAAGCCACTGGCGTAGCCAACGGTTTCGGCATCAGCCCCAGCTATGCAGAAATCAACTGGACTGGTTTGGACTTCACTGCCGCCCAATTCCAAAGCGTAACCAGCATCGACAAAGACGCTTGGAAACAAGAATTCGTGCTGCACGATGAATTGTTCGAGAAACTCGCCTACAACCTGCCCGCGCAATTGCTGGCAACCAAAGCGAAATTGGAAGAAGCGTTGACCGCGTAAGCGCGAACGCCAGCCCCACGCCCCCTGCAATGGGGGGCGTTATCGCCCTTCTTCTAATCGATCGGCGAAAAAGTCAAAAAGCCCCACGCGACGAATCGTATCCGCTGCCGCAGAGTGATCGTAAGGAATGCGGAAGAAGGTGAGATGCGCGGGGGCGGTCTTATCCAAGTCGGAAACCTCCAAGATGGCATACATGGCATGGGGATTGCCATCACGCGGTTGCCCTACCGACCCGATAGACGCGTGCCATTTTTTCTGCGCAGCCAATAGCAACGGTGAATCGGTTACTACCCGTGCGGTTTGGGTGCGTGCCGTCTCTTTATCCGCCGTTTGGCAAAATAAAGTCTGCACATGGGTGTGACCACAGAAGACGTAGCGCACACCGCTCCAATCCCCCGTGGCGAGGAGGCTGGTATGCGCCATCGGACGCTCGTACACGTAATGCCATTCGTAAGGTGCGTGGACACTGGCGTGGACAAACAAGCAGCTTCCGATTTGGCAGGTAAGGGGCAAAGAACCCAACCAATCAATATGTTCGGGGGAGAGCTGGGCATTCGTCCACGACGCGGTGTAATCGCCCATGGTGGTGACGCTGTGCGGCGGGCGGATAGCGAGTACATCGTGATTCCCCAGCAGCACAATCGCGCCTTCATTGCGTGCCATCTGCATGATATGTTCCACGACAGGTGAAGGGTCACCCCCATAGCCCACCAAATCACCCAAAAAGACAAAGCGATCCACCTGACGGGCGCGTGCATGTGCCAAACAGGCGTGAAGGGCATGAAGATTGGCGTGAATATCGGACAAAAGGGCGAGGCGCACGCGGATTTCCTTTAACGAGCTGCAAAGAAGGCGCTATTTTCCCACCGCAGCGCCCTAGAAGCCATGACAATAGACGGTTATGCAAGCGACATCCGTTTTACCCCCCTCCATTCCACTGGAAATAACCCTGCCCACCGCGTTGGAACTCTGCCAACTGGGTCTGGCGACCTTGGTTGATATTCGCCAATCGTTTGAGATTGAGATGAAAGGAGCCATCCCCAATACCCTCCACATTCCCATGTTCGAGATGAAGGTGATGCTAGGCGATGCGCTGGATGAAGATGAACAGGATATTTTGGATGCAGGTCAGCCCAAAGAGTTGGATGTGAAATCTTTTTTCACCATGATTAACCAGCTCCATCACCGACACGATAACCTGATTTTGTGCATTTGCAATAGCGGTCGCCGCAGTTTGGCTGCCGCCAGCTTGCTGCGCTCGCTGGGCTATCCAAAAGCACTATCGGTTATCGGTGGCTTTCAGGCGTGGAAGAAGTTGCAAGCGGCATAGGGTGAGGTATATTTTTAAGCCATTCACGCATCGCCTCATTTACGCGGGTTTGCCAGCCTTTTCCGGTTGCTTTTAAGGCCGCCAAAACATCGGGATCAAAGCGAATAGCGGTTTGTATTTTGGGTGCTGCTTTCACGCTCCCCACAGGACGACCACGACGGCGTGCTGTAATTTGCGCTGGTGTATGCACAGCGGCATATTCCCCACGCTGTGCTTGCCCCAATGATTCACGCAAACCCGCCAATGGGTGACCTGCATCCATTTCAATGGCACGCGCCACGGCTTCAATGTCGATATTTTTGAGATGGTTCATGTTTATCGTACCTTTTTGATTGCACTGGTTTTCATATTGCTCTGTTCCGACTTGGTGTAAATCGCAATCAGCACCGGCTAAAGGATTGCGAGCAATCCAATCAAAGAATTCATCGCGCACGGAATCCGTCCAGATGGCTTTTGATTGTTGCTGAAATGTTGGTGTTTCGATGACGGTATACATATTTTAATTGTAGAACTAAATAAATTATCAAACCGTCACCAGCAACTGCGGCATAAATTGCCATTGTTCGTTTTTAGCAGCATAGCCCAGCGGATTTGCCACCACGCGGCAGCCGTTGTGCGTGTAGTGGCAGGGGGCGTGCAGATGTCCGTGGAGCCATACGTTGGCGTGGTGCAGCCAGTCGTCTAACGCATTGCAGAATCCAGCCGTTCCTACGACCACGCCGTAACGCGGATCGGCACTCAACAAACTGGGGGCGAAGTGGGAAATGACGACGGTCGGTTCTCCGTTTGGGCTGGGCGTGGTGAGGGCTTCGTGCAGCCACGCGCGGCACACCCAATTTTGTTCGCGCAGGGTGTTGGAACGCCACGGCTGTCCATTGCGCGTGGTTTGGGCTTTTTCCAGATAAAAATTCGCGGCACGAAAGGCCTTCTCACGGGTTTTGAGCTGCCGTGCCAATGCCTTTTCACCCTGCGGATTCGGACAGAGCGCATCAAAATCCGTCCAGAGCGTCGTGCCGATGAAACGCACGCCATTCAAAACAATACTTTTCCGTTCCAGCCACGTTATGCCGAGTCGGGCGCAGCTTTCTTGCAGGCGTGCATGGGCGCTATCCCAGTCTTGGCGATCGTATTCATGGTTGCCGGGAACAAACAACACAGGCGTAGGCCAGCCGTGGTGGGGCGAAAAACGCGCTAACCCGCTGTGGTCATCCGCCACAATATCGCCGGCTAACACCAGCACATCGGCATCGGGTGCGGGTTGGGGTTGCCAGTGGGGGTTGGATTCGAGATGCAGATCGGAAAAGAGCTGGATTTTCATGGCGCGGAGTTCTGAGTGAAGCGGGAATGGTACAAACGGGGATTCGATATTTTCCAGAGATTGTGATGAACACTCCCCCTTGCCCCCAATGCCAATGCGACTATACCTACAGCGATGGTCAACTGTTCATTTGTCCTGAATGCGGACATGAATGGTCAGCCGATGCCGCATCCACCACCGCCCCCGAGCGCATTTGGAAAGATGCCCACGGCAATGTGTTAGCCGATGGCGATTCGGTCACCCTGATTAAAGACCTGAAAATAAAAGGTTCTTCCAACGTCATCAAGGTCGGAACCAAAGTAAAAAACATCCGCTTAATAGATGGCGACCATGACATTGATTGCAAAATCGACGGCTTTGGCGCGATGCAGCTCAAATCTGAATTTATTAAAAAAGCACAATGACCGACCCCACCGCTATCACCCTCAAACTACCGGAAGGCTACACGTTTGCCGATTTGCAACTGCGCCGTTGCGCCGATGATGCCATCGACTTGGATATGGACATGGTGCAACGCATTTGCACGCTCAATGGGTTGGATTTTGCCAAGGTGCAAGAAAACCCCGGCCCCGTCGTCACCACGATTTTGACCGTTTGGTACAAAAGCCACCGTGCCAATGGTGGCGAACCACATCCGGTCATGGAACGTTTGATTGGGAAACCCGCTTAAACCCGCTCAAAAACCCCCGCCGCGCCCTGCCCCATGCCCACGCACATCGACA
>CALMCD010000160.1 GCA_937863075.1 uncultured Rhodoferax sp.
GCAATCCCGATCGGTTTGAACCCAACGAATGGTAAGGGATTAACGAAACGCCCCTGCTCCTTGAAAGAGGAGTGGGGGCGTTTTTGTTAGAGGTAGAATCATCCAATGCAATACCAGCTAAAAAGCACCCAAACTTTTAGTGACTGGGTTTCAAACCTTGATAAATCCAGTAAAACACAGTTACTCGCCCGACTTGCACGCATTGAAAATGGTAACTTTGGAGACCATAAGGCAATTACTGATAATCTCTTTGAACTACGGTGTTTTTTTGCTGGTGGAATACGTGTTTACTACACATTGCGAAAAACTGAAATTGTCTTGTTGCTTGCAGGTGGAACTAAATCAACCCAAAAACGTGACATAGTAAAATCGAGTATTTTGTTAAGTCAATTGGAGGAAGAAGCATGACTGAAAAAATAATGCCTTTTGACATTGCATCTCATCTTCAAAGTGAGGAAGATATAAAAACCTTTCTCAACGCATCCGCCCAAGGAGGTGACGCGAGTGATTTTGTTCATGCACTGGGAATAGCTGCCCGCGCTAGGGGTATTCGTACTAACCTTTACCAATCTTTATACGAAGATAAAAAACCACCTTTTGAAGCCGTCCTCCACGTTTGCCACGCATTAGGCTTTCAGTTGGTTGTATCTTCCGGTGCGTGAAGGTAATGGCAAAAGCCCCCGCCCCTTGGCAACGAGGAGCGGGGGCTTTTATTTACCACTCCCCCCAATTTTTCCAGCAATTAATTTCCCATAAATATTGAGTGGTTCTTCATACCACTTATTGAAAATAAAAACCAGCAACAATGTAAAAGCAAAATTTATTACATACTGATAGATTGCAGGGACAACAACAAAAGCGGCAAGATAAATAAAAATCATTGGAGCCAGATTATGAAAGAGATATAAACCATAGCTCATTCGACCAGAAAATTGGCATAATGACTCAAATTTTATCCTCAAATGATCAGGTACAGAAATATGCACAGTGGCGTACAAAATGCAGGCATAGGAAATAGCACAAAATACACCAAAGGATGTTTTTAGAAACACACTATTGGATATACCATCATCACCATAACGAACAAAAAAATCACCCAGCAAAAATAGAACGATCAAGCCTGATAATAAAGAGAGAATAGATTTCTTGATTGAGCGCTGTAAGCGACTCGCATGAAATGCCATAGTTCCAATGAGAAACTCAATCAGCATCCCGGGCAGATGAACACCAAGCATTTTATAAGCAACGTTTTCACTCAATGCCACCGAGCAACGTATAGAAAACGCAATAATAATCCAAGAAAAAATAATTGTAGTAACCGAAAAATAACTCTTCAACTTATACATTAAAAATGATAGCAATGGAACTGCAATATAGAACTCTAATTCCACTGGCAAACTCCAGTATGCTAGATTAAAAAATCCAGCCTCTTCCCTTGAATGGATTGTATGCAACATCCCCAAGTGATTTATCAGATATTCCATTTTTTGTGGCACATTAGGTGAGAACCAGAAATAAAAAATAACCGATAATAAATAGAGTGGATAAATTCTAAAAAATCTTCGGGTAAAAAACTGATAGATTGAAGACTTATTTTGAAGAACACCAAGAATATGCGGAGCAAATACAAAGCCACTAATAACAAAAAAGAAATCCACTCCTGTATAAAGAAAATTCATCCATCCCCGTTCACCACCATATAAAATATGCGCATAATGACACATCATCACCATCAGTGCTGCGATTCCACGATATAACTCAATAAAAGGATTTTTCATATTGCATCAAAATTCATAAAAATATAGTATATTGTAAAACAAATAATTCATCTATCAATTCACATGCACACCCCCAAACCCATTTTTATTCACGGTAAGCCGCTTGGAAGCGGACGTTTTCCTACTATCTGCACCCCGCTGGTCGGTCGCA
>CALMCD010000161.1 GCA_937863075.1 uncultured Rhodoferax sp.
CGGCTAATTGTTGGCGCAATAATTCAATTTCTTTTGATTTCTCTGCAAGTAAACGGTTGCTGCGCTCTTGCAATTTACCTAATTCTTTCGAGAGAACCGCATTCTCTTGCAACAATATATCCATGTTGGGCATATTCATCATGATGGTCATTGTGAATAATGGGGAATTGCTCAAGGGCTGAGATGTTTTTCAATCAGAACACGCCATTTGCAGGATGTGTATTTATCGGGCTTGCGACTGCTTAAAAATAGTGCAATCACGTTTTCTTGTGCATCCCATAATGCAATAGAGGTTACTAATCCATAAGCCGTTGGCTTTTGCACCAGTTGGATATTGGAAATCGTACCTTGTTGCAGATGAAATTCTGAACACGAATTGATGATGCTGACCGATGATGCCGTTACATGGATTCTCTGGGCAACACCCGCATAAACCGGAATGGTTCTCGTCTCATCGGTGTACACCACCATCGGCAGGGCATCGTTTGCCGCAGCTTGTAAGAAGCTGATGAAGTCGTCCCAGTCAACGGGTTGAACGTATGAGCCAATCGCTCTTTGAACCGGAGTGGTGATGGTGGGGGTGTTCATAGATTCCTCCTGTGTTGGATGCCGTTGCGTTGGGATTGTAGCATCTTAATTGAGAATGATTCTCAATTGCGTAGTGAAAAATTTCTCATTCTCTATTGGTAATGAGAATCGCTATCATTTACAATAACGCTACACACATTCATTGTCTAACTGGTTTTTGTATGAATCTTGCTCACATCACCCGTTTTTCGGTCATTCCTTTGGTTGCTCTGCTGGGTGGGGTGCTGACGGTATTGAGTGCCTGCGGTGGTAGTTCTGCGGAAAATGCCAATCCGCTCTCCGCTAAAGCCCAACTGGGTGAGAAAATTTTTCACGACGTGAGCCTTTCCGCATCGGGGCAGCAATCGTGTGCGAGTTGCCACGAATCCGCCAATGGCCATGCCCAAGCCAATGCCTTGCCCGCGCAGTTGGGTGGTGTGCATTTAACGCTGCAAGGCAATCGTACCTCCCCTTCTTTGCGCTATTTGGCGACCAATACTGCTTTTCATTTTGATGCAGAGGGTACGCCGACTGGAGGGTTTTTCTTCGATGGACGCGCTACTTCCCTGCAAGATCAAGCACGCGGCCCGTTTTTGAATCCGCTGGAAATGGCGAATACCAGCATTGCCGAGGTGGTTCAGCGTTTAGAAAAAAGTGCGTATGCCGATGCGTTTCGTGCCGTCTACGGTCAGCAGGTATTCAATCAACCGGAAGTAGCCTTTACCTTCATGACCGAAGCCTTGGCGCTGTACCAAAAAGAAGATGCCGATTTCAACGCCTATACCAGCAAGTACGATGAATACTTGCGGGGCAAAGTCACCCTCAACGCACAAGAAGCGCGGGGGCTGGCGTTATTCCGAGATCAAACCAAGGGCAACTGCGCGGCCTGCCATCCAGCCGATAAAGCGGCGGATGGTAGCCACCCGCTGTTTACCGATTTCACTTACGACAATTTGGGTCTGCCGCGCAATATGGCACTGCAACAGAATGCAAACCCCGCATTTTTTGATCTGGGTTTGTGCGACCGCAGTACGGGGGATTTGAAAGAGCGTACCGAATTATGCGGAGCATTTAAAGTTCCCTCGTTGCGTAATGTTGGATTGCGCAAGGCGTTTTTTCACAACGGATCATTCCAATCGTTAGAAGAAGCCGTGCGCTTTTACGTGCAGCGTGATACCCATCCCGAAAAATGGTATCCCCGTAAAGCCGATGGTTCGGTGGATAGTTACAACGACGTTCCGGCTCTATACAAAGCCAATGTCAATACAACCGAAGCACCCTATGACCGCAAATGGGGGGATATGCCTGCGTTGTCGGATAGCGAGATTCAAGATGTCGTCGCTTTTCTACTGACGTTGAATGACGGCTACGTCAGCACCCCAAGCCGTAAATGATGATGAAACTATCATTTCAATTTCCGGTGTTGCTGGCGGTAATCCTGCTACATGGTGGGGTCGTTGCCGCATTATTGGGTGGTCAAACACCCGCGACCAGCGAACCACCCAAGCCTTTAATGGTGGAAATGGTTGCACCACCCCAAAAAACCATTCACCCAATCCACCCAACCATTCAACCCCCTACGCCAACCAATGTGGCACGCCCTGCACCACCCGCTCCGGTTACCGCCCCGCTTTTGGCAACCCAAGGCGAAAGTGTTTCCAGCATTGCTCCGGTAACGGATATTCCAAAACCCATATCTGCACCACCAGCCGCCGCACCTGCTGCGGTTGCTGCTGCCCCTAGCGTTCCGCGTTTTGATGTCGACTATTTGAACAACCCATCCCCTGCTTATCCCCCTTTGTCGCGCCGTCTGCGGGAGGAAGGAAAGGTGATGTTGCGGGTGTTTGTTGAAGCGTCGGGTGCGGCGGGAACGGTTGAAATTCGTACCAGTTCCGGCTTTGAGCGGCTGGATAAATCCGCAGTCACCGCCGTTTCGCGCTGGAAATTTGTTCCAGCCAAGCAAGGGGCGGAGGCGGTGGGGGCGTGGGTTTTGGTTCCGATTATTTTTAGTTTGAAGGATTAACGTGTGATGAATGAAGCCAATGAAGCCTTGGGTGTCGGTTTGGGTTTTGCCCATTTTTTAGCGCATACCGATGGGGTTGCCCGTGTTGTATTGGGATTTTTGCTGCTGGGTTCGGTGGTGAGTTGGTATCTCATCATCACCAAAATTATCCACACCCTGCGTGCGAATCGCCAAAGCGAGCGTTTTTTGCGAATTTTTTGGGATGCCCCCAATTTAGAAGCCGTCGCCAACGAAATTCGCGCCACTGGCACGCCCGAACCCTTTTCGCACCTGCTGCACCACGGTTTTACCGCCGTTCACCATTTCAGCCGCCGTGCCGAAGCGCCCAGTTTGGTGAACGCCGGAACGCCCGATGAAATTCTCACCCGCGCCCTGCGCCGCGCCATTGAGGAAGATAAAACCCGCCTCGAATTGGGTCAAACCTTTTTAGCGACGGTGGCATCGAGTGCGCCGTTTGTCGGGCTATTGGGAACGGTGTGGGGCATTTACCATGCGCTGATGGCGATTGGTTTATCGGGGCAAGGTACGCTCGATAAAGTGGCTGGCCCCGTAGGAGAGGCGCTCATCATGACCGGAATCGGCTTGGCGGTGGCGATTCCGGCGGCGATTGCCTACAACGGCTTTGCCCGAGTTACGCGCAATACGCTGTCGCAGTTGAATTCCTTTGCCTACGATGTCCATAACTTTTTGGTAACGGGTATCAAAGTTCCACCCCTCACACGCAACGCTGTAGGCACGGTCAATGCCGCTGGCACGGGGGCAGTATGAGCTTTGGCAGTCTTGAAAGCGGGGACGATAACGCGCCGCTCGCTGAAATCAACATGGTTCCGCTGATTGATGTGATGTTGGTGCTGCTGGTGATTTTTCTGGTGACCACGCCCTTGCTTACCCATGCGGTGAAGGTCGATTTGCCCCAAGCATCCTCTGCGCCGAACAATGCCAAGCCGGAACATATTCAGGTGTCGATTGATGCCCACAGTACGGTTTATTGGAATCAAGAAGCAGTCGATGCCGCCACGCTCACCGCCCGATTGGAACGCGCAGCGCAGCAAACCACGCAGCCCGAATTGCATATCCACGCCGATGGCAAAACGCCTTATGAAGCCGTCGCGCAGTTGATGGCGCAGGCGGCGCGTCATGGCGTGAAAAAAATCGGTTTTATTACGAAGAAGGATTAAATCATGAAAACTATGAACACCCTTAAAACTTTACCACTCGGTGCTTTGATGCTCGCGGGCTTATCATCTGCATCATCATTTGCTACAGAAAACATAGCTATCCGTGCAGATGAGGCGGGCGCTAAGGAGCTTTCAGCTATTAAAGTGCAAGCCAATGCAGAATCCGATAAACCCGATGGAATGCGTGCCACCGCCACCCGTGTCGGCAAGGTCTTGCAAGACCCGCATGATGTACCGCAAGCGATTACGTCCGTCACCCAAACCATGTTGCAAGAACAGCAAGTGGGTTCGTTGAAAGAGGCGTTGCGCAATGTGTCGGGCTTGTCGTTTAACGCGGCGGAAGGCGGGCGTTCTGGCGATAACATGAATCTGCGCGGCTTTTATACCTTCGGCGATATGTACTTGGACGGCATCCGCGATACGGCTCAGTACAACCGCGAAACTTTCAATTTAGAGCAAGTCGATGTGCTGCGCGGTGCGGGTGCGATGCTCTTCGGGCGCGGGCAGGCGGGTGGTGTTATCAACCAAGTCAGCAAAACGCCCAAGCTCTACGCGCAACACAGCGTCAGTGCCACGATGGGCAATAACAATTACAAGGAATTTACTGCGGATTTGAATCAACCCTTGGCACAAGATGCCGCCATTCGGGTGAACCTGATGCAGCGCGATGAAGGCAGTTGGCGCAGTAATCCGACTACCGGAACCGAACCCGACATCCATCGCAAAGGCTTGGCGGTGAGTTTGGCGTTGAACCAGCAAACCGATCACCAGTTTTGGATTAACTACCTCAATCTACGCACCAACGATAACCCCGATTACGGCGTATCGTTCGATGCCGCCACCCGTGCGCCCGGGGAGAAATTGCCAGTGTATTATTTCTGGGGCAATGATCGTACTTTCGATAAAAGCGATACCAGCATGACCACGCTGGTATATGAATACAAAATTTCGTCCACCAGCCAGCTCCGCACGCAGTTGCGCATGGCGGATTACGACCGCAGCTACTGGGCGAAAACGCCGAATTTGACCACGCCCCCCAACGCCTTGGGCGGCATCGGCGGCAACCCCACCCGCACCGCAAATTACAAAACCACCACGCTGCAATCCGACTACAGCACCAAGCTCTATGCGGGGGGGATGAAGCACGACATCATCGCCGGATTCGAGTATTTGAAAGAAGAAGGTTACCGCAAAGGTTTGCAAAATTTTGGCACGACCGATGCCCCCGATTTCCGACCCTATCAAGAAGCGACTACTGGCACTGCCAACGCATTCAACGGCAAATCGTATGCGGTGTATGCGCAAGATACGGTGGAATTTATGCCGAAATGGAAAGCGACTGCGGGCGTGCGCCGTGACCAAATGGATGCCACCTACAGCAGCGCCACATCACCCAGCCTGAACTTTGGTGAAAACAGTTACCGCACGGCGCTGTCTTTCCATCCAGACGATACAACGCATTATTACGTTGGTTGGAGCGATTCGTTCAGCCCTACCGCCGATTTGTACCAGCTCACGGTGAAAGCCCAGCCGCCGGAGCGGAGCGATGTACTCGAAATCGGCGCGAAATGGATGTTACTGGATGGCAATCTAGCCCTGCGTGCAGCGGTGTATCAGGCTACTAAGAATTGGGAACGTAATGCCGATTTGGAATCCACCGCCGCGATTCTTACCAAAAAGCGCCGCACCAACGGCCTAGAACTCGAAGCCGCAGGGCGTGTGACCGATAACTGGGAAGTTTTTGCGGGGCTGGCGTTCATGGATGCCCGTATCTTGGAAGTGGCGGAAAACATCAACGCCACGACCGGAGTCGTTACGCTCGCCAATGCGGGTTACGAAGGCAAACGCGCCCGCAATACGCCGCGCTATACCTTCAATTTGTGGACAACTTACCAACTGGGCGGCGGTTGGAAATTAGGCGGTGGCTTGGAAGCCAAGGGCGACCGCGAAGCCACCAACCCCAGCGGTTCCGGCGCAGTGCCAATGCTGGACGGCGTTTATACCCCCAACACCGCTCCGGCTTATGTGCGCTGGGATGCGATGGCGATGTACGAAGCCAAATCGTGGACGCTGCGCGTGAATCTGAAAAACCTGTTCGATACCGTGTATTACGACTCGATTTACGACAACGGTGGATTTACCGTTCCGGGGACACGCCGCGCGGTTACGGCAACGGTGGAATACAAGTTTTAAGGTTGAAAGTCGCGCCATGCTCGTCACCATTGATAACGTCTTAAACGCTGAGGAATTGGCAACCGTGCGCCGACTGCTCGCGCAAACCGACTGGGACAACGGTCGGGTGACGGCGGGTGCGCAAGCGGCGGTGGTTAAAAATAATCAGCAAGTCGCGGACAATGCGCCCGCATTGCCCATGCTGCGCGAAATTGTGTTGAACGCCTTGCAACGCACGCCGCTGTTTTTCACCGCCGCGCTGCCGCTGCAAATTTTGCCGCCGTTTTTCAACCGCTACGCCGAATCCACCAACGCCTACGGCTTTCATACCGATGCAGCGATGCGCCTCGTTCCGAACCGTGCGCCGAATCGTGCCGGAACGTATCTGCGAGCGGATGTATCAGCAACCCTGTTTATATCCGAGCCGGAAGAATACGATGGCGGCGTTTTAACGATTGCCGATACCTTTGGCAACCACGGCGTGAAGCTAAAAGCGGGTAGTTTGGTGGTGTATCCATCGACTTCGATTCACGCCGTGAGTCCAGTCACGCGCGGGGAGCGATTGGCGTGCTTTATGTTCATTCAAAGCATGGTGCGGGATGCAGGCAAGCGCCGTTTGCTGTACGACATGGATATGGCACTGCTCCAACTGCGTGAAACTTTGGGCGAAACCGAACCCATCGTGCAACTCACCGGAACGTACCACAACCTTTTACGGCAATGGGCAGAAAATTGAATCCCCGCAGCGTACCCGATTACCAGCGTTTGGCGCAACAGCGTTTAGAACCCGCTATTTGGGATTATTTAGCCGATGGCGACAACAGCGATAGCAATTCCAACGAAACCAACGAAAACGCTTTTACCGCCGTCCGTTTAACACCCCGCCCGCTGCGCGATGTACGGCACGGGCATACGCGGCTGAACTTGTTCGGACAAAGTTTGGAGCATCCCATCATCTTGGCTCCGATTGCCTACCAGCGCTTATTTCATCCGCACGGTGAATCCGCCTGTGCGATGGCAGCCAGTGCGCAAGGTGGATTGAGCATTGTCAGCAGTTTAGCCAGTCAGCCGTTCGATACGATTGTGCAGGCTGCGCGGGAAGGGGGCAGCAACATTGCGCCGTGGTTTCAGTTGTATTGGCAAAGTGACCGAATCCGCACGCTGCGCCTACTTCGGCGTGCTATGGCGGCGGGTTGTAGCGCGGTGGTACTGACGGTGGATGCACCCATCAAACGGGCAACACTGCAATTACCAAGCCATGTCAGTGCTATCAATTTAGAAGTGTTGGAAGATGCTGAAAGCTTGGCACGCAAAACCGTATTCAGCGGCTGGATGGCAGAAGCCCCGACATGGGACGATTTGGCATGGTTACGCCAGCAAACCACCTTGCCGCTGTTGGTAAAAGGTATTCTGCACCCCGATGATGCCGCGCAAGCCGTGGATGCTGGCTGTGATGGCATCATCGTATCCAATCACGGTGGGCGGGTGTTGCGCGGAACGCCTTCTAGTTTGGAAGCGTTAAAGGCGATAACGCAGCGCCTTCAAAACCATGAAAACCGCATTCCCATTTTGCTGGATAGCGGCATTCGCAGTGGGCGGGATGTTTTTGTTGCTTTGGCGCACGGTGCAACGGCGGTGCTGCTGGGTCGCCCCGCGATGTGGGGGCTGGCGGGTAACGGTGCGATGGGGGTTGCACACGTTATCCGCCTGCTGCGCGATGAGCTTGAAATGACGATGGCGCTTATGGGGTGCGCCGAGTTACCCACTTATTGAAAAGGTAGCCAGAAAAGGGAAATTGGTCACAGTAAACCCTCGTTAGTCATTGAGTTAAAGCAGTATGAAGCGTAAACTGACAAAACCACAACCCAACGCTAGCAAGCCCGATACGCATGACCATTCCCAAGTCCTATTACCATGATATTTTGAAGAATATCCATTGCCCTGAAAATAAGATATATATTGATAGAATATACCTTCTCGTGCAACCGCATCGTGAAGATATTGCAGCGTATTTTCATAGTGCAATGATGTCCAATGAAAATACCGCTGAATTCATCAATATCGTCCTTGTGAACGAGCGTCTGCACGAAACATTATCCAGTTGGCTTCTTTCACCCTTCATATACCAAGCGGATGATGATTCGATTCATAGCTATATTGATACACAAATTGAAATCGGTGTGGTTCATGAGCGTATTGATTTGCCCATGCACTTTATGAATTATGGTATGTCTTTAATCAAAAGACAAATTCTTCAATTATTGCAAGAGGCGAATTTAGAGCGAGAGGAACAAGCCACCAACATGATTGTGGCGATTCAATGCTTGGATTTTGTACAAGACTTGATCAATGAAAGTTATCAAGGCAATATGGTACGCAATAAAAAGCGGGAACAAGCTTTTAAATTACAATTCGCTTCTAAAAATCTAGCATTAGATTGTGAAAAAATGCGTTCCGCACTTTCCGATTGGATGCGAGAATTGCTTTTAGTCATTCAACAAGAAAATTTCAATGTAGTTAATATCGTCAATATCAAAAATTCTAATTTTGGTTTATGGTTTACGCATAAAGCCAATTTTTTATTGGATTCACATAAATATGCTTTATTGGCGAAATCTTTTCGGGTGTTGGAGCATTGTTTTGAGGAATTTATTGCCAAAATCTCGGATGTGTCGTTGCGTAAAGAGCGATTAGCTGCTTTGAATCAAGCCATATCTAAATCCATGTGGTTATTGGATGATATTAGCCAATCCATTGTCAATCAAGATGATGGGAAAGACCCTTTGACGCAGTTATTTAATCGCCGTTATCTTCATACGGTTTTGCATTATGAAACCGATTGTTCTATAAAAAGTGGTTTACTTTTTGGCTTGATTATGGTGGATATTGATTTTTTCAAAAAAATCAATGATACCTATGGACATGGTGTGGGTGATAAAGTATTGTCGCAAGTGGCTGGCGTAGTGTCGCGCGAAATGCGAGCGGGTGATTTTGTTTTTCGCTACGGTGGCGAAGAATTCTTAATTGTTATCACCGATATCAATATGAGCGTTTTAAGAAGGACAGCGGAAAAAATTCGCTCGGCGATAGAAATGACCAGTTTTGCGGTCGAGAAAAATTCCCACTTGAATATCACCATCAGTATTGGCGCGGCGCTTCATGATGGTCACCCTGATTTCTTGCGCACCATCAATGCGGCCGATGGTGCTTTATTCAAAGC
>CALMCD010000162.1 GCA_937863075.1 uncultured Rhodoferax sp.
CGACCGCAAACAGCCCCATAAACCACAGTACAAAACGCATTCAACGCCCCCCCGCATCAATCTATTTAATAATTCGGAGGCAGTTTCTAATAAAGGGCGTTGATAAATATCATCCAAAGCCCTTTCTAATTCTACATCACGGAGTAAGGTTTTCATTAGTTCTGTGGCATAAGGTTTTAATCGATCGTAGATTTTACGGCGTGGGCTACTAGGGCGACCCAATCCACCACCAACCGATTTATCTTGTTCCACCGCCAATTGCAGACCTGCTGCTACGCCTTCATGGTGATTTTCTGCCCGATGAATTGCGGGGGTATTGGGTTCACATTCGGCGGCTCGCAAAATCGTAAATTGCGATTCAGTCACACGCTCGCCCTTTGCATTAACCCATGCCAAATGGTCATTCCCTTCAGGGGATTTTATATAAACTAAAACACCACCTTGTTGTTGATATTGCGTTGTTGCTTTAGAACTATAAACCACAGGGGGTAAGTTTTCTACTTTTTTGGCAAGTTGGGGATTATCTTGCGTGGCGTGTTTCCAAATGGCGTGGGCATAGGATGCTAAATCCACTTCATCATCGGTATCATCCAAAATACCTTGTTTTTCTGTATAAAGGTCACGGATAGTATGGGCATCATCTCCTTCAAAAAAGGATTCATCCGTTCCGACCACTTCCGCATTTTCTTTCAATCGTTTTTGAATACGAGAGCGTAATTGAATTAAATTTTCAACGCCATCGGATGGCAAAAAAGAATAACAATAAATATCTTCCGATTGTTGCCCAATTCTATCCACTCGCCCAGCCCGTTGAATGAGTCGGATAATTGCCCAGGGTAAATCAAAATTGACCACCACATTACAATCTTGTAAATTTTGACCTTCAGATAAAACATCGGTACAAATCAATACCCGAATTTCATCACCTTTTTGAAGTTTATTTTTATACCCATTTGATTTGGGAGAAAAGCGACACGCCAGTGTATAAGGGTCGGAACTTGAGCCGGTTGCTACCTCAACGTATTTAATTCCAGCCGTATGGGCTTCTTTTGCCAAATAGCGGGCAGTATCGGCAAATTGCGTGAATATCAATACTTTATCTTTGGCATGGGTTTTTTGAATCAATTTCAAAAAGGCTTGTAACTTATGATCTTTCTGCGCTTCCCATGCCCCGCCTTGGGATGCAAGTAACTCCGTAAGAATTTGTGTATCGGCTGCTAATTCATCGGCTAATTTCTTCTTAAAAAATCGTGAATCAATCCAATTGAATCTATTTTTATATTGCGTGGAATATCTTTCATAGATATTTTTATAAATACTTTCAGTGAAATTTTCTATGATATTTTCTTCATCTTCATCTTCATCTTCATATATATCATCAGATATATCCAATGTGCCAATGGGCAAATCACACTTATTTTCAATCGCATAAAGATAAATTTTATTGCGTGCAATATGGCGTTCAATAGATTGAAGAAAAGAATATCCACTAGATTCTAATCGCTTAAATAAATTCGTGCGACAAAAACCCATAAGACGCTTACCTGCTTTTCCTAAATTGTCGATTTGTTTCTTTTCCGATGCGCTTGCTGTTTTAGCGGCTATCGGGTCAATATATAAACCCAAGCCATAGCGGGGAACGCGCAAGGTGTTAATTGCATCGACACTGTGTGTAGAATACAAGCGGGCATAGCGATCGTTACTATCATTTTCATTGACAGGGAATGTGATTGATAAAGGTTTTCGTGTGGGGAAATAACGCTTTTCACCAATATTATCTATAATATATTTACGCCCTTTTTCATCATTTTTATCCGTTTGCGTATAATGCTGCAAAATAAAACTGCGCGTGCGCCGAACCATATACAATCGAATCAATTCACGCCAATCATCAAACTCATCACTTTTTTCGATTGCTAAAATTGAATGCACGCTGCACTGGTGTTTGCGCTCAAATTCAGCTTCACTCATATCCATTTTTCGCATATAGTGTTCTGGGCGAATGCCGATATTTGTTTTTTCGTCAATAAATAAACGCAGTTGTGCCGATAAATCCGTTTTGGTTTTGTTATACGGTGTGGCAGTGAGTAAAATCACCTTGGCATCCATTTTTTGAATGTAATCGGAAATCACTTTATAGCGTCTTCCTTCTCGATTTCGCAGATTATGGCTTTCATCAATTAAAACGAGTCGATAACGCTTGAGGTCGGGTAACTTTTTACTCACTTGGGATAAAGGTAATACGACTCCACGCAAACCGTATTGACTACGATAATGTTCCCACATCGTTTCTAAATTTTTAGGGCAGATAATGAGGGTTTCATAACCCATATCATCTTCAAACATCCGTGCCAAAGCAGTTGCCATAATGGTTTTACCCAAACCAACGACATCCCCAATTAACACTCCACCACGCTTATGCAAATGGCGGGCCGCAATTTTGACGGCACTTTTTTGAAAATCAAACAATTCTTTTTCAAATCGTGCAGGTAATCGAAATTGGCTTAATCCAGCCCGTGCTTCGGCACTTAAATGATAGGCGATATTCAAATAAATGTGAAAAGGTGGAATTAAATCTTCTCGCGCCCAACTGGTTTCGATGATGTCTGCCAAATCCTTGGACACATCCAACGCCCAGCGGTCATGCCAGCGCTCGTCAAACCAGCGTGACAGCGTATCGGTGGCTTGGTGATCCAGAACATCCACATTTAACTCGCCTTGCCCCGATAAGCCCGATACCGTCAAGTTGCTACTACCCACAAAACCGGTGGCGGGATTGTTTTGGTCTTCACGAAACAACAAATACAACTTGGCGTGCAGCGGATAGGGTAAAAACAGCCTCACCACCACTTGCCCGCCGCGCAGTTGCTGTGCCAAGCGGCGCAAACCCGCTTCGTCTTGCCCTGTAGGAATGCCCAGCGTGATTTGCTCACGCAAGTGGGCGGCGAACTCGCGTTGGAGGCGCAGTGCGGTGGCGTTATCCACACCCGTGAGCGCATCCTCATCGCCTTCGGTGCTTTGGCGATACAGCGCGTGGATGTCCGCTTGTGGCGGGCGTTGCATTCCGACCAACACGCGGCAAACTTGCCCGTGTTCAGGTTGCCAAGGCGCAATCAAATCATCAACCGCTTGCCACCCGCGCAGATTGAAATAGCCCACACAAAAATCCGCCCGCTTCGCCGTTTGTAGTGTGGCGCGGAGAATGGGTAGCAGCTTTTGGTTGATGTTGTCGAAGATGCGGGGCATACTGGTGTTATATGTTTATAAATAGCATAAAAATCGACACATTGATTAAACGTGTCGATTTCATCAACGTGTCTAAATCGTCATCGGCGTGAATGAAGCAAGTTTCCTTGTTTACAAATTTCCCCGATACGCCTCTAACGCCGCCATTTTCACTGCTTCCTTCACCAGCGGAAACGTTTCCACAATGTGGCTAAATTCGTGTTCGGTTAAGCCATACAAATGCGCAATCAGCCCATCCAACTCCGCCCGAAGTTGCGCCCGCTCGGTCGGGTCAGTTGCCCCGTCGTGGTGATTTTTCAACCCTACTGCTTTTGCCAAATCATCAAATTCGGGGGTGGTGCAGATTAACTTGGCGGCGCGTTGGACGATGGGGGTAAAGCGGGGGTCGGATT
>CALMCD010000163.1 GCA_937863075.1 uncultured Rhodoferax sp.
TCTTTTTCGCTCATCGCTTCTACCTCGGCGCGGCGGTGGGCATCGCGTTCTAACTTCTCGGCTTCCTTGCCCGCTTTTTCGCTATACACCCCATCAATCAAATCCCGCACTTGCTTGATGATGGAGCGCGGCGTAATGCCATTTTCCACATTGAATGCGATTTGTTTTTTGCGGCGGCGTTCGGTTTCGCTAATGGCTTTTTTCATCGACTCGGTGATTTTGTCGGCGTACAAAATCGCTCTGCCGTTCACATTCCGCGCCGCGCGCCCGATGGTTTGGATGAGTGAGCGTTCGGAGCGCAAAAATCCTTCTTTATCCGCATCCAAAATCGCCACGAGCGAGACTTCGGGAATATCCAAGCCCTCGCGCAGCAAGTTGATTCCGACCAGCACATCGAACAAGCCCAAACGCAAATCGCGCAGAATCTCCACGCGCTCCACCGTGTCAATATCGCTGTGCAGGTAGCGCACTTTCACCCCGTTTTCGGCGATGTAGTCGGTTAATTGCTCCGCCATGCGCTTGGTGAGCGTGGTAATCAGCACCCGTTCGTGCTTTTCTACGCGGATGCGGATTTCTTGCAGCACATCATCGACTTGGCTTAACGCGGGGCGCACTTCGACTTCGGGATCAACCAATCCGGTCGGGCGCACCACCTGCTCCACCACCTTGCTGGAATGGTCTTTTTCCCACTGGGCAGGCGTGGCGGATACGAAGATAGCTTGGCGCATCTTGGTTTCAAATTCTGCAAATTGCAGCGGACGATTGTCCAAAGCACTGGGCAGGCGAAAACCGTATTCCACCAGCGTGGTTTTGCGTGAACGGTCACCGTTGTACATTCCGCCCAGTTGCCCAATCATGACGTGCGATTCATCCAAAAACATCATCGCATCCTTGGGCAAATAATCGACCAATGTCGCGGGCGGCTCGCCGACTTGCGTGCCGGATAGGTGGCGCGAATAATTTTCAATTCCTTTGCAATGCCCAACTTCGCTCAACATTTCCAAATCAAAGCGCGTGCGCTGCTCCAGCCGCTGGGCTTCCACCAGCTTGCCTTCGCGCACGAAATGTTTTAAGCGTTCGGACAATTCGGTTTTGATGGTTTCTACTGCCGCCAAGACCTGCTCGCGCGGGGTGACGTAATGGCTGCTGGGGTAGACCGTAAAGCGCGGAATTTTTTGCCGAATTTTGCCCGTAAGCGGATCAAATAATTGCAGCGATTCGATTTCGGCATCGAACAATTCAATCCGAATCGCCATTTCGCTATGCTCGGCGGGAAAAACGTCAATGGTGTCGCCCCGCACGCGAAACGTTCCGCGTGAAAATTCCAAATCGTTGCGCTGATACTGCATTCGCACCAGTTGGGCGATGATGTCGCGCTGCCCGGGGGTATCGCCCACGCGCAGGGTCATAATCATTTTGTGGTACGCCTCGGGCTGCCCGATACCGTAAATGGCGGACACGCTCGCCACAATCACCACATCGCGCCGTTCCATCAGGCTTTTGGTGCAGGAAAGGCGCATTTGCTCGATATGCTCATTGATTGCCGAATCTTTTTCAATGAATACATCGCGCTGCGGCACGTAGGCTTCGGGTTGGTAATAATCGTAATAACTCACGAAGTATTCGACCGCATTTTTAGGAAAAAACTCGCGGAACTCGCTATACAACTGCGCCGCCAGCGTTTTGTTGTGGGCAAATACGATAGTCGGTCGTCCCAGCCGCGCGATGACATTCGCCATCGTAAACGTCTTGCCCGAACCCGTTACGCCGAGCA
>CALMCD010000164.1 GCA_937863075.1 uncultured Rhodoferax sp.
CCTACGGGTGGTAGCGATAAAAAACCCGTCGGCACGGTGTGGTTCGGTTTGGCTGTGAACGATAAAGGCACAACACGGGTCGAAACCACGCAACGCCAATTTCCGGGTGACCGCTCGGCTATTCGGGAAGCCAGCGTCGGCTTTGCGATTGCGCTGGTGTTAAGTTTAATTTAAGGGAATTTTTCCCAAAAAACAAAACAAACTGCTATAGTTCCTCCCAGTTTTGCAATTGGGAGGAATGTGTATGCGGATTCGATTTCGGTTTGGGTTTCAACAAAGTTTTTGGTTCTCGCTGTTCATCGGGTGGATAGTGTGGCTGGGGACGCTATCCGCATGGGCAGCCGAAGAATTTTTACCCCCCGAACAGGCATTCGTCTTCACCAGCAAAATCGTGAATGACAAAACGATTCAACTGCACTGGAAAATCGCCCCCACCTACCACCTGTACCGCGACCGCATTCGTGTTGAATCCGATACAGCTGATGTTGCTGGTGTTGCAATCGCACCACTGAATTTCCCGAAAGCGATTGAGAAATTCGATACCAATTTCAAGAAAACCATGTTCATGTACGAGGGCGAACTCAGCCTCGAAGTACAACTGACGCAAGGCGATACGAAAAGCCCCATTACGGTGCATTGGCAGGGTTGTGCCGATGGCGGGCTGTGCTATCCACCCGACAGCATCACCTTGAATGAAAAAATCACCACAACAGAAAAAACGGCTGCAACGCCCGCCAATACTGCACCAGCAGCTACGGATTCGATAGCATCGACACTGGCATCGGGTAGCATTTTGCGCACGATGGGCGTATTTTTACTGGCGGGTTTGCTGCTGGCGTTTACGCCGTGCGTGCTGCCGATGGTTCCGATTTTGTCCTCGTTGATTGCGGGTCAATCCGGCACAGTGAGCCGTAGCCGAGGTTTCCTTTTATCGCTGGCGTATTCGCTGGGCATGGCGCTGGTGTACGCGGGTTTTGGCGTGGCGGCAGGGCTGGCGGGTGAAGGGCTGGCGGCGGCGTTGCAAAACCCGTGGGTGCTGGGCGGATTTGCGCTGCTGCTATCGGGTATGGCGCTGTCGATGTTCGGGTTTTATGAACTGCAATTACCCAGCGGGATTCAAAGCCGCGCCACCGAGTTTGCCAACCGTTTTGAAGGCGGCAATTACATCGGCGTGTTTTTGATGGGCGGCATCTCGGCGCTGGTGGTTGGGCCTTGCGTGGCGGCTCCGCTGGCGGGGGCGTTGGTCTACATCAGCCAGACCAAAGATGTGGTTTTGGGCGGCGCGGCCTTGTTTGCAATGGCGATGGGCATGAGCGTGCCGCTGCTGCTGGTCGGTTTATCGGCAGGTAGTTTGCTGCCCCGCGCGGGGATGTGGATGGAATACGTGAAGCAAGTATTCGGCATGATGCTGTTTGCGGTGGCGATTTGGATGGTTTCCCCCGTGATTCCCGCCACGCTGCATATGCTGCTGTGGGTGCTGTGGCTGCTGGTTTGCACCGGATTGCTGGGCTTGGGCGCGGCGCGAACGCTGGGCTTGGGTACGGCGATGCTGGCTTTCATTGTGCTGGTGGGCGCGGCTTCGGGCGGGCAATCGTTGCTGCAACCCTTGGCGCATCTGCGGGGCGGAGCGGCAGGTGCAACCAGTGCCGATGCCACGGCGCACGGTTTGAAATTTCAGCGCGTTGCCAATGCCCAAGCCTTGGATGCCGCGATTGCCGAAGCACATAAAAGCGGAAAAATCGCCATGCTGGATTTTTATGCCGATTGGTGCGTAGCCTGTAAAGAATTTGAAACCTTTACCTTTAGCCATGTGGATGTGCAAAAGCGTTTGAATAACGTGGTTTTATTACAAGCCGATGTGACCGCTAATACTGTGGCAGATAAAGAACTCATGAAACGCTTTAATCTTTTTGGCCCCCCCGGAATTATCTTTTTCGAGGGTGGAAAAGTCGTGCATAAAGTAATCGGCTATGAAAAGGCCGAGGATTTTTTGGTTTCGCTTTCTAAAGCAGGTATTCGTTAAAGTTTCGTTAAAAGGAGTTTCTGATGAAAAAGATTTCTGTATTATTGGCAAGCTTGTTGTTCGCTTCATTTTCCGCGTTCGCAGTGGAAGTGGGGCAAATGGCTCCCGACTTTGAATTGCAAGGTCAAAATGGTACAACCGTTAAACTCAGTTCCTATAAAGGGAAAACGGTTTATTTGGATTTCTGGGCTTCATGGTGCGGGCCTTGCAAACAATCGTTCCCTTGGATGAATGAAATGCAATCGCGCTACGGTGCTAAAAAATTCCAGATAGTGGGCGTGAACGTGGATCAAAAAACCGATGATGCCAAAGCGTTTTTGAAAGAAAATAATGCCAATTTTGATATTGTTTTCGATAGTACCGGAAAAATCCCAAAAACATTCCAAATCAAGGGAATGCCCACTTCGATGTTAATTGGTGCAGATGGAAAAGTTTTAAGTATTCATACCGGATTCAAACCCGAACAGAAACCGGAATTGGAAAAACAAATTAAAGATGCAATGAAGGATTCTTCCAAATGAAAAAACGTATTGCTATCGTATTAACGATTACCGCATTATCATGGTTAAGTGGATGCAGTAGTTTAAGTCATTTAAGCAATTTGCAACCCGTAAACCCTTGGGAAAAGGGTAATCTAGCCAAACCGCACATGACGTTTGAAAACGATCCACTTGACCAGCGTTTTACCCAACACGTTTATGGCAGCAAAGAAAGCTCCAGCGGCGGTTATGGTGTGGGCGGCGGCGGTTGCGGTTGCAATTAAGGGGTTTTAATAATGAATCATTCTAAAAATCATTCTAAAAATACCGTTTTAATGGCTTCGCTGCTGCTACCCGGATTAGCAGCTTTGGCGACTTTAACCAGTCCCGTTGCCCATGCGGAAAATGCACCCGAAAAAACCACGATTGCATTTAAACTGGGTAGCTACCACGATAGCCAAGCGGGTTGGGATCGCATTACAGCGACTGCGCCACAGGTTTATATTCAAGCCCCGATTGCCAGCGATTGGGCGATTGAGGCCTCGGCGGTGCGTGATAATGTTTCCGGCGCTAGCCCCTATTTTCACACCCAAAAAACCGGAGCCAGCGGCGGCGGTCAACTAGGTATGAAAGATGAACGCAATGCGGGGGATGTAAGAATTACGCGCTATTTGGGTCGCTCCACCTACGCGGCAGGGTTGGCTATTTCCAATGAACACGACTATCAATCAACGGCTATTAGTTTGGATGGGCGTTGGTCGAGTGAAGATAATAATACCACTTGGTCGGCGGGTTTGGGTGCATCGAACGATGTGATTGATAATACCTATAGCGGTTTGAATACGGCGATTGACCAGAAAAAAACCACCCGTGAAATCATGGTCGGTGTAACGCAAGTTTTAACGCCCGATGATATTATCCAATTCAATATAACGCGCAGCATGGGTAGCGGTTATTTTAACGACCCCTATAAATTATTCGACAGCCGCCCCGATGCACGCAATACGTGGATTGCATTGGCACGTTGGAATCATTATGTAGAAGGTTTCGATGCTTCGTTAAAAACCAGTTATCGGTATTACAACGATACGTTTGGCGTACAATCGCATACCGTGGGCGTGGAATGGGTGCAACCCATGGGGCAGTGGACATTAACACCCGCCGCACGTTATTACAGCCAAAAAGCTGCCGATTTCTTTATCGAACCGATTTTAGATGCGCAAGGTAATTACGATACCGCCGCGACTATGCGAAAAACCTTATTAACATCGGGTTTCCGTTCCGGTGACCAGCGTTTATCGGGGTTTGGTGCAATTACCCTCTCGTTCAAAGCCGCTTACGCGATTAACGCCAATACCAGTGTGGATTTTAAAATCGAAACCTATCGCCAGTCAGGGGATTGGGCGCTGGGCGGTGGTGGAACGAAAGGTTTAGATACCTTCAATGCCCAGTTTTACCAAGTTGGCATTACGCACCGTTTTTGATTCGATTATTGGGTGACGAATGTACCGTTTTGATTTTCGGGCGATGGCATCGCCCTGCTCCATCCAAATCGACCCCATTGACGGGCAAGATGAAGCCACCGTGCGCCACGCCGCCCAGCAAGCGATTGCGGAGGTGCAGCGCATTGAATACAAGTATTCGCGCTATCGTTCGGATAGCATCATCTGCACAATCAATAAGGCTTCCGGGCACAATGCCGTATCGGTGGACGAAGAAACCGCTGGATTATTGGCATTCGCCCACAACCTATGGGAATTGAGCGATGGGCTATTCGACATCACCTCCGGCGTGCTGCGCAAAGCGTGGGATTTCCGCGCCCAACGCTTGCCTGAACAAGGGGTTTTAGATGTGCTGTTGCCGTTGGTAGGGTGGGGCAAGGTGGAACGCACCGCCGAAACAATCTACCTCCCACAATCGGGCATGGAACTGGATTTGGGTGGATTTGGCAAAGAATACGCCGCCGACCGCGCCATGATGGTGCTGCACAGTCTAGGATTTGGGCAAGGGTTGGTGAACTTGGGGGGCGATTTGCACGCACTGGGCGAACGTCATTGGGACATTGCCATTCAACACCCCCGTAAAAATGATGCGCCCTTGGCGGTGCTATCGCTTCAACAAGGCGGATTGGCAACGAGTGGCGATTACGAACGTTTTTTCATCCACCAAGGCAAACGCTATTGCCATGTGCTGAATCCATTCACGGGCTGGCCGGTTGCGCACTGGCAATCGGTTACCGTGCTGGCGGTCAACGCGACCAGCGCAGGCGCATTAAGCACCATCGCCATGCTAAAAGAAGAAAAGGCCACGGCATGGCTACGAGCACAGGGTGTGCGATTTTTAGCAGTGCAACAAAACGGCGCAATGGTGCGGGATAGAAATTAAGGAGAGGGCGTGATTGTGGTGGAGATTCACGAACTGCTCCAACTCCCTCAAGCCCCCCAAACGGCAATAATCGGGATAGTTGCAATACCGGAAGGCACATCTTTACGCCAAAT
>CALMCD010000165.1 GCA_937863075.1 uncultured Rhodoferax sp.
TATCCACGCCGTGATGCACTTCGTAACGCTCTTTCAAGCCGCGCAAAATCGCAATTGTGGCTTCTACGGTGGGTTCGCCAACCAAGATTTTTTGAAAACGCCGTTCCAACGCCGCGTCTTTTTCGATGTATTTGCGGTATTCGTCCAAGGTGGTCGCGCCCACGCAGTGCAGTTCGCCGCGCGACAAGGCGGGTTTGAGCATATTGCCCGCGTCCATCGCGCCCTCGGCTTTTCCAGCACCGACCATCGTGTGCAATTCATCAATGAAAACAATGGTTTGCCCTTCGTCCTTCGCCAAATCTTTGAGGACGTTTTTCAAGCGTTCCTCAAACTCCCCGCGAAACTTCGCGCCCGCCAGCAACGCCGCCATATCCAAACTCAACACGCGCTTGCCTTTGAGCGATTCCGGCACTTCGCCCGCCACAATGCGCTGCGCCAAGCCTTCGACGATGGCAGTTTTGCCCACGCCGGGTTCGCCAATCAGCACGGGATTATTTTTGCTGCGGCGTTGCAGCACTTGAATGGCACGGCGGATTTCGTCATCGCGCCCAATCACGGGGTCGAGTTTGCCGAGGCGGGCGCGTTCGGTCAAATCCACGCAGTATTTTTTGAGCGATTCGCGCTGCGATTCGGCATCGGCACTATCCACTTTTTGCCCGCCGCGCACCGCATCAATCGCGGATTCCAAGGCTTTGCGTGTCACGCCGCTGGCGCGTGCCAAATTACCCACATCGCCCTTGCTGTCCGCCAATGCCAGCAAAAATAATTCTGCCGCGATGAATTGATCGCCGCGTTTAATCGATTCTTTTTCTGCTGCTTGGAGCAAAATTCCGGCATCACGGTCGAGGTTGATTTGCTCTTGCCCTTCGACTTTGGGTTGTTTTTGGATATAGGCATCCGCCGCCGCCAGCAGTTGGCTGACGTTGACTCCGGCACGCTGCAACAGTGCTTTAGAGCCGTCCTCTTGCCGCAGCAAAGCGCTCAAAATATGGGCAGGCGTGATGTACGCATGGTCGTTGGAGAGTGCCAATGTCTGCGCATCGCCCAGTGCTTCTTGGAATTTAGTGGTGAATTTGTCGATTCGCATGAAAATATCCTCCGGTTGCAGCATAAGTGGCGCTGGGGGGGGATATTTCAAGGGGGATAATCCGCTATAAGTCAGTCACACCAGACCACCCCGTCAGGCTACGCCTGCCACCCCTCCTTGTGAAGGAGGGGAGTGAACGCCGTAGTGCAGCAGCCGTTTCAGCTCTCCCCCTGCCAAGGGGGAGTACCCCGTAAGGGGGGAGGGGGTTAGTGACTTTTATGGTTCTTTTTTCTGGTGAACATCATGCAGAAAATAAATACGATTCCCCATGTGTTCCAGCGAGAGAGGCATGTTGAAGGAAACGAATGCCTTGTAAAGGCCTATGCCGAAAGCGTTGCACAGGATCAGCGGATCGCATCGTTATTCGCTATTTCCATAGCGGATGGACTCGCCCATGAGGACAATCACCCCCCTGAACAAGAAAAGAAAGCCTGAATTTGTAAAATTAGGTGAAAACCCGAATTCGCAGTAGAATCTAGGGCTACGCACCAATTCTGTGTTGCGTATTTGCACATCTCCCTTCATTCATCGGGCT
>CALMCD010000166.1 GCA_937863075.1 uncultured Rhodoferax sp.
GTTCAACGTGTGGATAGGTTTGTTGCGCTACCGAATGCAGGGTATCCACAATCGTAGCGGCGCTGTTGTAGCAAACAGTAATAATGGTGAAAGAGAGCATATAAAGGGCGTATCAAGGATGGGCATCGAGCCAATGTGCCAATTTTTGAGAATCATTAAACATCGCCCAAGCACCTGATTCATGCACAGATTGTGGCAGCATGAAATTTATTGTATGGGGTGTGAAAATAAATTGGGGTATCTGAAAATACTCTCCAATATGACTGGGGAGGCTATCCGCAGCAATCATCCAATCACTTGCCCGTATCGTAGCAATCAGATTATCAAATGTTCGGGGAATACACACGCTGTGTATACCTTTTGAAAAATCAATGCTCTCACCTTCCAACGTAACCACCGTGAGCGAATGACCACGCTCTGCCAGTATATGGTGAATCGTATCAATAACAGATTTTGGAATAACCTTGGATGCGACCCTTGACCCCGGAATCAGGATAACCTTTTTCACCGACGTAAAAGAAAACGGATGCGATGCAGGCTTGGGTGCGGATTGGAAAAATTGTTGGTATCCAAGGTATATATTGCCGGATGCTTTAGGAATATGGTGGAGTTTTCTATGGGGGCAAAGAAAAAACTCTCGGATACCCGCATTATCAAACACAAACTCCCTATCTTGGGGGAATTTCTTCAATATCGCCCGCAATTCTATGAGGCTGTGGAGCGCCGGTATTATTCCACGTTTGCGTACATCAAACACGGCTGGAACATCCGTCCACTGTTTGCTTCCAATAAACGCTACTTCTGATTCAACCCCCAAAGCAGCGGCAAGGGGACGCATATATTCACCCGCTATAACGGCTGGATGATGAATAGCAACCGGTGATTGCATCCGTGCTGCACGGGCGCTATGACAGGCAATCACAAAATCGCCAAATGCTTTTAGCGTGACAATGGAAAATGTCATATATTTATTATTCTTACTTTCTCATTTACTCGGTGAATCAGTTGCTTGAATTGGTATTCTTCAAAAGCAAACTATCCTTCCATGTCCGTGACCCTAACCGATACCTTGCCCACAATGCAAAAATGGGGGCAAGCCGCCCCCCTGCAATGGGAAGCAGCCATCGGTTTCGTATCTTTTTACGGGTCAGAATATGGATTCCATGAATAGAAAATAAGTCCAATCCAAAATGTTCACCTATTTTCTTGATCGTCTTTTCATGGTAAAAAGAAATATGCTGCCCCGTCTCAAAAGAATAGTACCACCAGTTCTTATTCGGTGGACTATCACCTGTATACAGCAGCGTTGAAAATATGAAGGTAGTTACGCCATGTTTTTTTATCAGTTCCTCTATAAACTCCAGAGGATCGTGTACATGCTCCAGCACTTCAAATGCAGATAATCCACCCAATGGATTGAAAGCTTTATCGTATTCAAAACCTCGCGCCAATGTATTTTGGCAGAATTTATCGTCCCAATAATAATCGAATCCACAATCGCGCATCAACCGTGTCAGCATGCCATAACCACCAGCTACATCAATATAGGATAGCCGTGGGTTAAACCCAAAATACAGCAATGATGCTAATTTTGAGGCAAGAGAGAAATTTCGACTCACCAAACCTGTATCAGAAATAGCAATAGCAGATGAATAAGCCTCATCTAACCAATAGGGTTTTTCCGTTTGCAAGAATAAACAATCTTTACATTGATGGTAGGCTACATCGTATTTACCGAGTATTTTCTCAGTAAAAACAGGAGTGACATCACCATTACATACCAAACATTTGTCCATGTGATTTATTTTTTCTGCATCAAAATGGATTGAATTTTACGTATCACTCTGAAAAATACATTAGCGTTAAAATTCGTTGCTGCTGTATAAGCATCCGCTGCCGCATTTGCTAACATAATTTTAGGGTGTTGCAATGGGAATTGCATCGCCTCTACATCCATGCAAGAATAAATGCTAGCGCCTCGGGTATGGGTAGCCTCTACGCCAAATCCTATATTTGAAATCATATTGACATTGGGCACAATCGCAATTCGCCCATTGATCCATGAATGGAACATCCATTGATAATCCCATGTATCAATTTTTCCTTGGAAGGTTTTCTCAAAAATCTTCGTCCAATACCTTTTTTCTTTTTTATTGCTGACAATGCCATCAAGACGCTCATTATCACGAACCGTGGGCCACAATGCTATATCTTTATCATAGCCCTTCCATGCCCTGCGCCAGCTTGCCCACCCCCAAATATGGGTGTAACGGGAGAAATAATAGCTGGCATCGCCATGCTGACGACCAAATTGGAAATTGTCCCCCGAAATCATGCTAATGCGCTCATCATCACGATAGCGTTCGAGCATTTCTTCGCAGAATCGGAAAAAAGAAGGGTCGGGTAGGCAATCATCTTCCA
>CALMCD010000167.1 GCA_937863075.1 uncultured Rhodoferax sp.
TATCAAAGACATTGAAGATAATTTACCCAAGGTGATGCCGTTGTATGAGAAGGCACGGGCAAAAACCGCCGTTAAATGAGAAATTCGGCGTATCCCGTGTTAACGCTTTATTAGCCTGCATCTTTAGCTATCTTTTTTGTAGTTTCTGGGGATGCAGGTGGTAAGAAATTTTCACCCGTAACAACCGATTGCCCCGTTTTGTTTTCCAATTGATGCCGCGCTTGGCGTGCAATATGACCTCCGGCTTGGGCGGCGGCTTTATTTTCTGTCATGCCCGTCGCTTCTACACTTTGTGCGATTTGACGGGTAGAAAGTTCAGCCAGTGCGGTGAAAATCAGCTCGGCTTCGGTCATGTGGTCACGCAAATTTTGGCTTTTCAGACCTTTCATGTCTTTGTGTTCTGCCACGCTCACACCCGCCCATTCTTGGTGGATGACATTGGTCAGAATCGCAAATTCCCGCCCTGCTTTGATGTCGTGTTCACTCCAATAGTCGGTTAATTTGTTGCGCGTTTCTTGCCCCGTCATCCGCTGCTGAATCCATTTTTCACTACGCCCATGCTTTTGCCACGTTTGGCGAGCGCGGTCGAGTGATAAAGCAGGGTCGGCTAATTCCTGCATTCGTTCATACCCAACCTTGGCAAGCCAGAGTTTGATGGGTTCGGCTTTCGGGCTGGGGATGGATTGGACGATGCGTAAAAGGCTTTCAGCGGTGGCGCAATCGGTATCGCGTTTTTTACCATCGGCTGCGGGTAATTTCAACTGTCGACAAAATGTCGACAGTTCCGCACCGTCTTCAAGTTTGACGCGCAATTTCATTTTGAACCAGTAATCACGGGCATTCTCGCTATCCGTCAAAACTTGCACGACATCAATGATCGAAAACCACCATGTATCGGTGGCCTCGTCATACACACGGCGGATGGATTGACCATCGAATTGGGTGGGTAGAATTTTCATGGTGCGATCACTTCAAAAACGGCTCAATCACCTTCATTTGGGGTTTATCGGTTGTGCCGTTGGTGGGTTCGATGGAGAACATATAGCCACCCCACCACGGGCCAGCCGCCCACCATGTCCAGCCTTGCCACACGTCGGCGTTGGATTTCAGGTAGGTGAGCATATCCGCCATCGCTTGGTTGCAGGTGGCGTTATCCCCCGCCGCCATTTCGCCCAAAAAGGCGCGGTAGCCGTTGGTGCGCAGCCAACTGGTGAAATTTTCCAGCCGTTCTTTGCCGATGGTGGCGCTCACGCAGTTGGATGATGTGCCGGAACTATCCCCGTCCAGATATTGATGGACTTCAATCACCACATTGCGGGCAGGATCGCTGATGCCCTTCATCACGGTGGCGTTGGGCGTGCCGTACCAATTTTGTGACCAGCTATGAGCGCCCGTCCACGCATTGCCCGGCACGGTGATGGTGTTTGTAGCACCAGCGGCGCGAATCGCAGCGATGGCGGCATTGGCGGCGGAAAGCCATTGCTCGGTGGGCATATTATTGGGTTCGTTCATCAGCCCGAAAACCACTTTGTTGTTGCCCTTGAATTGTGTGGCGAGGCGTGACCAGAAATCGGCAAACGCGGTGTTCGGCACTTCGGAGGAGCCGATAATTTTTCCATGCCAGCGGGCGTAATTGTGCGGGTCGATGACGACCGTCATGCCCTGCGCGGTTGCACCGTTCACGAAGGTGGTGAGCCGCCCTAATTCGGTTGCATTGAAGGCTTGCATCAACGTGGGTTGCAGGCGTTCCCAGCGGAAGGGCAGGCGAATCGTGTTCATGCCCTTGTTGCGGAAATAGGTCACGCTGCTGACTTCGGGGTAAATGTAATGTGTGCCGTAGGTTCCGGGGAGGCTGCCTTCACCAAAATCCGCTCCTGCCAGATTCACGCCACGCCATTGGGTGGATGTGGATGTCGAAGTGGGTGTCGAAGGCGTGGCGGGTGCGGCTGGTGTCGCGGGTGGTTTGGCGCTGACGATGCTCAAGCGGTTGTCGTTATCCAGACGCAGTACCAAATCCGTCCATATTTCACTACCAATAGTGAGCGTTCCGACCCGCAGCAAGCGGTCAGCGGGCGTGAAAACGGCTTGTGCCGATACGTTGTGCGCTGCCAAAGTGATACAAGCAGCCGTGAATGTTGTGAATAATTTTTTCATTATTTTCATCCTTTTCATGGTTTCAGAAACTTTTCAATGGGGGTACAACTTTTGCGCACAAACGCGAATACGGTTATCGCCACCATTCCCGCTAATAC
>CALMCD010000168.1 GCA_937863075.1 uncultured Rhodoferax sp.
GTGAAAAATGTCCGAGCATGGTGCGGCGGTTGTAATCACCCCGATGTTTTTCCAGTGGACAATGAAAGCTACTGCCGGAGCTGATGTCGCTTCTAAAATCAAAATTATCTTGATACGACCAGATGTTTCGGGATTCAGACATGCAGAGCCACCTTGAGGAAGACAGAAACAAAATGAGAATGATACAAGACGGATACAAACTACCCCTGCTGTCGATGGTACAGTGCTGAAATTGCCCTGCGCAAGTGGGTGAAATTGGTGAAATGCAAGAATGAATATCAAAAGGTCGCATGGTTACCAGACGGGTGCTTGGGTAGGAGGTTTCCTGCGTCTGCTGGCCTGTTGCTGGATGATTGCGCTGTTCTCTCTGCCCGTTGTGGCGGAAGAGCCAGTGCGAATTGGCGTTTTAGCCCATCGCCCTAAACACGTTACATTGGTGCAGTGGCAACCCTTGGCGGATTTGCTTCAGCGGGAAATACCGCATCGGGAATTTGAAATCATCCCGCTGTACTCCAGTGAACTCGAGTTAGCGGCTACCCGACGGCAACTGGATTTTGTCCTGACCAACCCCGCCAGCTATATCCGATTGCAGAGCCATAAGGGTATCGGCTCTCCCCTCGCTACCCTCCAGTTGAGCCACAACGGGCATCCTATCTCCAGTTTTGGCGGGGTGATTTTTACCCGCCACAATAGCAACGATATGCACGTATTGCCCGATATTCTCGGGAAAAAAGTCGCCTTTACCAGTACCGATTCGTTTGGTGGCTACCAAATGCAGGAACTGGAATTGCTGAACCAAGGCGTTTCCATGCGCAACGATGTCGAGCGTCTGCCCTTGGGAATGCCGCATGACAATGTGGTGAGGGCGGTTTTATCGGGGCAAGCGGATGTGGGCTTGGTGCGCACGGGGGTGTTGGAATCTATGGCGAAGGATGGTTTGCTGGACATGAAGCAAATCAAAGTCCTCAATACCCAATTAGCCCCCGGGTTTCCTTATAAAGTGTCTACCGCTTTGTACCCTGAATGGGCTTTCATGTATCTCACCGATACCGATGAAAAATTAGCCCGTCACGTTACCGCCACCTTGTTCATGTTGGATGCGAAATCCGACATTACCAAGCAAATGGAAATTCATGGTTTTACCGCGCCAGCCGATTACACCGTGGTAGCCAATTTGATGCGTGAATTGCGTTCCCCACCGTTTGATAAAAGCCCGCCCTTTACGTTGCAAGATGTGGTGGCGCGTTATCGCTGGTATCTGGTCGGTGGCGTGCTGGTGTTGGGTGGAATTTTGACGCTATTGTTGTACCTTTTGGCGGTGCGCAAACGGTTGGCGGGCAAGCAGCGTGTCATCTTGGAACAGCAGGCCAAATTGCAACTATCGGCCAGCGTGTTTTTGAATTCCAGCGAGGCGATCTTTATCGTATCCATTGCCAATAACCGCATCGTCGATGTGAACGATTCGTTCTTGGAGATTACCGGATATTTCTACCACGAGGTGATTGGTAAATCGACCCACTTCTTGCGATCCGAGCGGCATAACAGTATGTTTTTTGAGAACATTCGCCGCATTTTGTTGGAAAAGCACCATTGGCACGGCGAAATTTGGATCAAACGCAAAACCGGACAAACCTTCCCCAGTGTGTCCACCATCAGCACGGTGCATAACGAAGATGGCAGTATTCAATACATCATCATCTTATTTTCAGATGTAACCGATCTGCGCAAACACCAGCAAGAATTGGTGTACGCCGCACACTACGATGCGCTCACGGGTCTGCCCAACCGTATTTTGATGGGGGAACGCCTGCGCCATAGCTTGGATGCCGTGCGCACCAATGGCAAAAAATTGGCGGTGGTGTATTTGGATTTGGATAACTTCAAAGTCGTCAACGATCAACACGGTCACGCAATGGGCGACCAGCTGATCTTGGTGGTGGCGATGCGCATGAAAAAGGCGCTGCGGGAAGGCGATATTCTGGCGCGTTTGGGGGGCGATGAATTCGTAGCGGTCTTGATGATCCAAGAAAGCGAACGCGATACCGACATGCTGGATACCATCCCGCTGTTGAATGATTTGCTCGCTGCCGCTGCGGAACCGGTGCAGATCGGCGACAAAACCTTTGCCGTATCTGCCAGCTTGGGCGTGACGTTCTATCCGCAAAACGAAGATGTCGATGCTGATATTTTGCTGCGCCAATCGGATTACGCCATGTATCAGGCGAAGCAAACGGGCAAAAATCGCTACCACATCTTCGATCCCGAACACGATCGTAATCTGCGGGGCTTGCATGAAAGCGTGCAGCGCATTCAGCAGGCGTTGTGCAATAACGAATTTGTGTTGTACTACCAACCCAAAGTGAATATGCGCACCCATACCGTGGAAGGGGTCGAGGCCTTGATACGCTGGCAACATCCCGAACACGGCTTGCTCGCGCCCGCTGCGTTTTTACCGTTTATTGAAGACAATCCGGTGGCGATTGAAGTCGGCGAATGGGTGATTAACACCGCGCTTTCCCAAATCCGGTATTGGAGCGCGTGCTGCTTGAAAATGCCCGTGAGCGTGAATATCGACGCGCAACAATTACAGCAGCCCGACTTCTGCCAACGCCTGCGTGATACGCTGGCACAGTATCCCGATGTCAAACCCACTTATTTGACGATGGAAGTGCTGGAAACCAGCGCGTTAAAAGACCTCGACCAAGTGTCCCATGTGATTGAAGAATGCCACGCAATGGGCATTTATTTTGCTTTGGACGATTTCGGTACGGGTTACTCCTCGCTCACGTATTTGAAGCATTTGCAAGTGAGTATGCTCAAAATCGACCGCAGTTTTGTGCGTGATATGCTGGAAGACCCCGATGATTTGGCGATTTTGGAAAGCATCATCGGCCTTGCCAATTCATTCCGCCGCCAAGTGTTGGCCGAAGGGGTGGAAACGATGGCACACGGTACGCTGCTGCTCGAATTGGGTTGCGAATTGGTACAAGGTTACGGCATCGCCCAACCCATGCCCGCAGAGGAGCTACCACAATGGGTGACCGCTTGGCAGGATAAGCAAAAACCGTGTATTGACACCAGATATTGAATGTAAAACCTCAGGAGTATTGGATGGACATTACCCAACTATTGGCGTTTAGCGTCAAAAATAAAGCATCGGACTTGCATTTGTCGGCAGGGTTGCCGCCCATGATCCGGGTACATGGTGATGTGCGCCGTATCAACGTAGAACCGATGGATCACAAGCAAGTCCACGCCATGATTTACGACATCATGAACGACGGTCAGCGCAAGTATTACGAGGAATTTTTAGAGATCGACTTCTCGTTTGAAATCGAAGGATTGGCGCGTTTTCGTGTGAATGCGTTTAACCACAATCGCGGCGCAGGTGCGGTATTGCGGACGATTCCCAGCAAAATTTTGTCGTTAGAGCAGTTGAACGCTCCCAAAATTTTGGCAGATTTGGCATTAAAACCGCGCGGCATGGTGCTGGTGACGGGGCCTACGGGGTCGGGTAAATCGACTACGCTGGCGGCGATGGTGAACTATCTGAACGAAAACGAATTCGGTCATATTTTGACGGTAGAAGACCCGATTGAATTCGTGCATGAATCGAAAAAATGCCTGATCAACCAGCGTGAGGTCGGGCCGCATACCCTCTCATTTAACGCGGCGTTGAAATCGGCATTGCGGGAAGACCCCGATGCGATTTTGGTGGGGGAGATGCGGGATTTGGAAACCATTCGCTTGGCTATGTCAGCGGCGGAAACGGGTCACTTGGTGTTTGGAACCCTGCATACGTCCAGTGCGGCGAAGACCGTTGACCGGATTATTGACGTGTTCCCCGCCGATGAAAAAGAAATGGTGCGGGCCATGCTCTCCGAATCGCTGCAAGCGGTGGTAGCGCAAGCCTTGTGTAAAACCAAAGATGGTAACGGGCGCGTAGCCGTTCATGAAATCATGATCGGAACCAGCGCGATTCGGAATTTGATTCGAGAAGCCAAGGTAGCGCAAATGTATTCCGCTATCCAAACGGGCAGTAACGTGGGAATGCAAACACTCGACCAAAATCTGGCCGATTTGGTCAAACGCAACATCATTAGTCCCGCCGAGGCACGCTCCAAGGCGAAAATACCGGAAAACTTCCCCGGATAAGGAATAAGGAGATACCCATCATGGAACGCGACCAAGCCACGAAATTCATTAACGATTTGCTCAAAATCATGATCAATCGCAAGGGCAGTGACTTGTTCATTACCAGCGATTTTCCGCCGGCTATCAAGGTAGACGGCAAAGTCACCAAGGTATCACCCCAGCCACTCAATGGCGGGCATACATTGGCGTTGGCGCGTTCCATCATGAACGATAAGCAGGTTGCCGAATTTGAACGCACCAAGGAAAGCAACTTCGCCATCTCTCCACCCGGTATTGGGCGATTCCGTGTGAATGCTTTTGTGCAGCAAGGCAAAGTCGGCATGGTGTTGCGGGTCATTCCGATGACGTTACCCACCATTGACGGCTTGGGTGCGCCCCAAGTCCTCAAAGACATCACCATGGCTAAGCGCGGGCTGTGCATTTTGGTAGGGGCTACGAGTTCGGGTAAATCGACCACGCTCGCGGCGATGGTGGATTGGCGGAATCAAAATTCCTACGGGCATATCATCACGATTGAAGACCCTGTGGAATTTGTGCATCCGCATAAAAACTGTGTGGTGACGCAGCGCGAAGTCGGCATCGACACCGATAGCTGGGAAGCCGCCTTGAAAAACACCTTGCGCCAAGCCCCCGATGTGATTTTGATGGGCGAAATCCGCGACCGCGA
>CALMCD010000169.1 GCA_937863075.1 uncultured Rhodoferax sp.
TCACTTGCATTGCACCCAAAATCGACAAATTGATTTTTCCGGCGCGAATCATGGCAAAGCTCTCGTGGCTGCCGAAAATCGAGCTGCCTTTCAAGGTGGTCACGGTTTGTTTTCCGGCGTTGATGAGGTCGGCATCCACATTTTCTTCGGTGGGGAAGGGGCCAATGCCCAACATGCCGTTTTCCGATTGCAGCCACACTTCTTTATCGGCGGGAACAAAATTCGCCACCAGCGTGGGAATGCCGATACCCAGATTGACGTAAAAACCGTCTTCCAGCTCTTGTGCAGCACGCGCTGCCATTTGGTCTTGCGTCCATGCCATGTTTAAGCTCCTTGTGCGGGGGTGGAAGTTGGCGTAATTGTGCGCTTTTCGATGCGCTTTTCAGGATGGGGGTTGTGTACGATGCGATGCACGTAAATCCCGGGCAGGTGAATGGAATCGGGAGCCATATCGCCCACTTCCACCACTTCTTCCACTTCGACCACGCAAATTTTGCCCGCCATCGCCGCCGCAGGGTTGAAATTGCGGGCGGTCAAACGGAATTGCAGATTGCCGGATTTATCCGCGCGGTGGGCTTTCACCAACGACACTTCAGGAACCAAAGCGTGTTCCATCACATACGTTTCGCCATTGAATTCACGCAGTTCTTTACCCTCAGCCACCATCGTGCCGACACCGGTTTTGGTGAAGAATGCGGGAATGCCGGAGCCACCAGCACGCAGTTTTTCCGCGAGTGTGCCTTGGGGTGTGAATTCCAGCTGCAATTCGCCCGACAGGTATTGGCGTTCAAACTCTTTGTTCTCGCCCACATAGCTGGAAATCATTTTTTTGATTTGGCGGGTTTCCAGCAGTTTGCCCAGCCCAAAGCCGTCCACGCCTGCATTATTGGAAATCACGGTCAAATCTTTCACACCCGTATCCTTGAGCGCGTCAATGAGCGCCTCGGGGATGCCACACAATCCAAACCCGCCCACGGCAAGCAACTGTCCATCGTGGACAATGCCTTCCAGCGCGGCAGAGGCATTGGGATAAAGTTTATTCATGCACACTACTCCTGTAAAAATGGGAATTTTGACATCGTTTTTACATGCGAATGGATTCGCCTAACTGACAATAGCAAAAAACATTAAAAATCGAATAAAAAATGCCTGTAATTCCCGTACTACCTACATAGTTAGCTATAAAAATCATAGTAAAATTTTCACAAAGGATGTATTTCGATGTTTCCAGCACGACTTGATTCTTCCATCGCTTACGACATTGCCAAGGCGATGATGGACGGCTTTAATCGGCATTACCAGCTTTTTCGCGCCGAATCCGCACGCGCCAAGCACCGTTTTGAAACCGCCGATTGGCATGGGCAGCAGCGCGGTCAGCGTGAGCGGATTGAGTTTTACCCGCTGCGCATTCAAGAATGTGTCCGGCGGTTGGAGCGCGAATTCAAAGCCAACGAGCAGCCGATGGAAATTTGGCACCAAATCAAACTCCATTACATCGGCTGGCTGGTCGATCACCATCAGCCGGAATTAGCCGAAACTTTTTTCAATTCGGTTACCTGTAAAATTTTGCACCGCAGTTATTTTCAAAACGATTTTATTTTCGTGCGCCCTGCCGTTAGCACCGAATATATTGAAAATAATGAATCGGGCAAACGTCCCACTTTCCGCGCCTATTATCCAACCCGTGAAACATTCCACGCCGTGCTGGTGCAAATGGTGGAAGATTTTGAATTACAACGCCCCTTTTTGAATTTAGAAGCCAATATCCATTTGGTGGAACAAGCGATGTGGGCGCAGTTAGGCGATGTATCCTTACGGGCGAATTTTCAGATTCAGGTATTATCCAGCCTCTTTTTCCGCAATAAGGGGGCGTATGTGGTGGGTAAACTCATCAATGGCCACGATGAAATCCCTTTTGCCTTGCCGATTTTGCATACCAAAGTACCCAACAGTGCATCCCGCTTGATTATTGATGCGGCACTCTTTGGACAAGAAGATATGGTGGTATTGTTTAGTTTCTCGCGGGCGTATTTTATGGTGGAAATGGATATTCCATCCGCCTACGTTCAGTTTTTGCGCAGCATGATGCCCCGCAAACAACGCAGCGAATTGTATAACTCACTCGGTCTGGCAAAACAAGGGAAAACACTGTTTTACCGCGATTTTCTTTTTCATTTACGCCATAGTACCGATCAATTCCGTATTGCACCGGGGATTAAGGGGATGGTGATGCTGGTATTTGATTTACCCAGTTACCCCTATGTTTTCAAGATCATCAAGGATTTTTATCCACCGCCCAAAGAAACCTCGCGGGAGCATATTCAAAGCAAATATATGCTGGTCAAACGCCACGACCGTGTGGGGCGCATGGCGGATACGTTGGAATATAGCAAGGTCGGTTTTCCCAAAGACCGCTTTGACGATGCGCTATTGGCCGAAATTCAAAAATTCGCCCCCAGCCAAATCAGCATCAACCACGGTGCAGCGGGTGAAGAAATTATCATCCACCATGTGTATATTGAAAAACGCATGATTCCGCTGAATATGTATTTACAAGAAGCCTTTGATGCCGGCGGAACCAACCCCAAAAATACCACACCCGCCGCCCAAAAAGCCTATAAAAATATCGAACACGCGGTGATTGAATACGGTCACGCAATTAAAGATTTGGTCGCCGCCAATATCTTCCCGGGTGATATGCTGTGGAAGAATTTTGGTATTACCGGAAATGGCAGGGTGGTATTCTACGATTACGATGAAATCGAATACATTACCGATTGTAATTTCCGCGCCGTGCCACCGCCGCGTGATGAAGAAGATGAAATGTCGGGTGAAATTTGGTATAACGTGGGTGCAAGGGATGTTTTCCCCGAAACATTCGCGCCCTTTTTATTGGGCAACCCAACCGTGCGCGAGATTTTTATGCGCCACCATGCCGATTTATTAGAAGCCTCTTTTTGGCAACAATACAAAGAGCGGATTCAGGCAGGTTATGTCCACGCGATTTTCCCGTATAGCCAAAATCGGCGTTTTGATTTATTGCATCTCTTGTCATAAATCGTAAAAATTGTAAAAATCCCCATATTCGGAAAGGGTTTATTCAACTATGCCTCCTATTATTGAAATCAGCCAACTGGGATTTGATTACCCGGGCTTTCGGGCGTTGAATGGCATTCACCTTGCCATTGAAGCCGGAACGGTCACGGCACTGGTCGGCCCCAATGGTGCGGGTAAAACCACTTTGCTGCGTTGTATTGCGGCGCTGGAAGTTCCCACCGAAGGCACGGTCAAAGTCGCGGGGTTTGATGTGTGCGAATCCCCGCGCGAAGTGCATCGGCGTATGGGATTTCTATCCGATAACTTCGGGCTGTATACCGAACTCACCGTGGCGCAAGGGCTGGAATACGCCGCCCGTTCGCAGGGGGTGGAAGGCTACCGCGCCATTCGCCAAGCGGTACAACGCACCGCCCAACGCATGGGGCTAGGGGATAAGCTGGAACTGCAAGCCGGTTCATTGTCACGCGGGCAACGGCAGCGGCTGGCGATTGGGCAATCCATCATCCACTCGCCCCAAGTGTTGCTACTGGACGAACCCGCCAGCGGACTCGACCCCGAAGCCCGTGCGCTGCTGACCGATGTGTTCAAATCTCTGCAAGCCGAAGGCATGAGTTTGGTGGTCTCCAGCCACATTTTGGCGGAACTCGACCAGTATTCCACCCACATGCTGGCATTGAACCAAGGGCGGGTGCTGGAACACCGTGCCTTGCACGCAACCACCACGGTTTCGCGCAAAATCCGCATGGAGTTTTCCCACGGCGACCCCTTGGAAATCGTTTTCTCTGGCAATCTGGCGGAGCAAGCCGATCTGCTCGCAACCTACGTGGCGCAAGGCGAACGCACGGGTCAGCGTTTGGTGAGTTTTTATCCCGTCAATGAAAACTTGCAAAATTCCTATCTTGAATCGCTACGCGCCCAGCGTGCAAGGAGTACGTCATGAATGCCCTGCGTTCCATCAACCCCGAATTCCAACGCCAACTGTGGCTGCAATTTTCCGTGAGCCGTTTGGTGGTGACTCCCATTTTGCTCTCCCTCATCATGCTGGGTATTTATTGGATGTCGGAGGGGGATTTGTCCGCCTATTCTTCCATCGCCATGACGGGGGGTATGTTGTTTATTTTCTTCACCATTGTGATGGGTGCGAATGCCGCCGGAAACAGCATGGTCGAAGAAATCAACGAGCATACGTGGGATCAGCAGCGCATGAATGCCATGACCCCGTGGAGCATGGTTTGGGGAAAATTATTCGGTTCGACCGCTTTTGCGTGGTACTGCGGTGCATGGTGTCTGGTATTCGCCGTGCCAGCGGCATTGGCTAACCCGACCCACGCTGCCGTGTGGCGTTTCACGGCGATTGCTATTTTGGTCAGCTTGCTGGTGCAAACCGTGGTGCTGACGGTGCAGTTGCAGATGGCGCATTTCAAACGTGCCATCGCCAAACGTGGTAACTTGCCCATTGTGTTTGCCGCGATTTTGTGGATTGCCATTCCCATCATCACCAACAGTACGCAAGACATCCACCAAGAATGGTGGGGCTATACCTTTGAGCGGGTCAATTTCTCGCTGCTGTCGCTGGTTTTGTTTACCGTGTGTGCGATGGTGATGGTGTGGCGCAGCATGGCAGAAGCATTGTTGGTACGCCAATGGCCTTGGGGTTGGCCGGTGTTGGCATTGTTGATTAACACGTATATCAGCGGTTTCGCGTCAGAACAACGGGGCATCGTCTGGTGTGTGAGTGCTTTGTTGGTGAGCGTTGTCTTCACGTATCTTTCGCTGTTGTCCGACAAACCGTCCGTGCCGCACTGGAAACGCATCGTGACGCGGTTTGAAGGCGGACAATGGAAAATCGCCATTCAAAGCCTACCCCGTTGGGTGAGTACCTTGTTGTTGGCGTTCCCGCTGGCGTTATTGGTGACGGGTTTGCCGAATCTGGAATACCTCGACCTCTTTCCCCCTTCCTTGCAAGGTGACGCGGCGGGTGTGTGGCTGCACGCAATGGTGGTGTGGTTGATTTTGTTGCGCGATGCCGCCTTGGGACTGGCGATCGGTTTCATGGCGGAACGGCATCGCCGCACCATTTCTTTCATCGTGGTGATGATGGTGCTGCATGGATTGCTGCCTTGGCTGGTGTGGTTGGGACGAGAGCCGCTCCTGAACGTCCTTGCCGCCCCCCTCTTCACGCCAGCGCCTTTCACGGTGGTGAGTGCGCTGGTTCATGCGGGGTTGGCGTTAGGGTTTTTGCTCCGACGCTGGCGCACTGCTGCTGCTTGAGTGGGGTGTGCTAGGGGCAATGACCGCTGCCCCTTCCTTGGGCGCACCGATATGCTGCTCAATCGCAGGCAGGGTGTGGGCGATACCTTTGTGGCAGTCGATACAGGTTTTACCGTCATTCACTGCCTGTTGGTGGCGTGTTGCCGAACGGGTGTTTTGCACGCTGTAATCCATAAACGCAAAATTATGGCAGTTGCGGCACTCTTGGCTGTTATTGGCCTTCATGCGATCCCATTCATGCTGCGCCAATTCGCCACGCTTGGCATTGAATTTTTCGGGCGTGTCGATGGAACCCAAAATTTTGTGCAGCACCTCGTTACTCGCTTGAATTTTACGAATCATCTTCGGCCCCCATTCTTTGGGAACGTGGCAATCGGGGCACGTTGCACGCACGCCGGTGCGGTTTTGGTAGTGAATCGTGTTGCGGTATTCGGCATAGACGTTATCTTTCATCTCGTGGCAGGAGATGCAAAACTCTTCCCGATTCGTCCATTCCATCGCGGTATTGAATCCACCCCAGAACAAAACACCCAAGGTAAAAGCTATCGCCGAAAAAATAAACAATGGGGTTTTGATAAACGCTTTGATTTTGGCTAAATTCATTGCAGCCCCCGTGCGCGTTGGAAGGTGTTATTCACCAAGGGTTTGGCATCGGTTTGCGGAACATGGCACTGGGTGCAGAAGTAACGGCGGGGCGAAATGTTGTCCAGCTCTTGCCCTTCGCGGTTGCGGAAGTGGGTCACGCTCACCTTGGTGGCTTTGCTTTCTTTGGTTTTTTGCCAAGCGTGGCAATCCATGCACTTATTGAAATTTTTGGTGATTTGGTAGCCCTGCGTGGTATGCGGAATCAGGGGCGGTTGCTGTACAAAATCCCGATCCGATACCGCATGGTCGCGCTCTTGTTGCGAGGCCGTGGGCGGATTGTCTTGATTCACGGGCGTACCATCGCGCAGCCCCATCAACTTCACGGGGTCACCCGTTTTTTCGACGACCTTATCGGCAGCATAGCTTGCCGTGGTCAAAAAAAGCCCCGCCGTCATGGTCAGCAACAAAGCCGTTGAAAGCAATGAAATAAATGCAAGAAATTTTTTCATGATATGAATTCCTCAATTCCTCTTATGATTAAAACGATGGGTGAAAACGAAAACACGCGGCTCGCACACATCAATGCAGCGCCCACAGTTGGTACAAGCCGAATCCAGCACCACCGGCGATATGCCGTTTTTGGCTTTTAAGGGCGCGGGAAGAATGTGCGGCTCGGGGCATACGGCAAAACATTCGGCACAATCGTTGCACTGGCTGCTTTCCTGCGCACTCACCCGCAGCAGGCTTTTGTGCCCTATCAGCGCATAGGTCGCACCGACCGGACACAGATGCCCACACCACGCACGCGGCGCGATGAATAAATCCAGCACAAAAATCGCCAAGGCAATCAAAAACACCCAACTACCGCCAAAAATCAATGCCCGCTGGGTGATGGAAACCGGATTCACCCATTCCCACACCATGATGCCGCTCAAAGCCGATGCCAATAAAATCATGCCAATCAGCCACCAGCGTATATCCTGCGGGCTTTTACCGCTCGTAATTTTGTAGCGTCTACGCAACCACGATGCGGCATCGGTCACCGGATTGATCGGGCATACCCAACTACAAAATACCCGTCCTCCGACCAGCGCGTAAAACAATGCCACCAGAATTACGCCCTGCACCGCAGCGATTTCAGGCATATGGCGGGTTGCCAGCATTTGCAGAAAAACCAGCGGATCGGTCAGCGGCACGGTGTCCAAGAGAAGGCTGGAACTCAAATTACCTTTGATAATCCAAATCCCCGCCCACGGCCCCAGCAGAAACAGCAGAAAGATTCCGATTTGGGAAACACGGCGCAGCAGCAGGTATTTCACGGGTCGTATGGACATCATGGTTTTACCTCCGGCAACGCTTCGGGCTGTCGAACCACGGGTTGTTCAAAACGTGGACGACCTGCTTGGTTCTCCGCCTCCCAGCCCTTGCGGTAGTGGTGTCCCAACTCCCCGCGTGCGAGTTTCAACGGCATGACCTTGATAGCCGCTTCTTCCAGCACACAGCTTTTCTCGCACTTGCCGCAGCCCGTGCAATCCTTGGCGTGAACGGTGGGCAGAAACATGGCATGGCGGTCGCTGCGCACATTGTGGATTTTTTCCAGCGTAATCGCCTTGTCGATAACAGGGCAAACGCGGTAACACACATCGCAACGCAGCCCCAGAAAGTTGAGGCAATTTTCCTCATCAATCAAAGCCGCCACGCCCATTTTGGCGCGGGTAATCTCGGTGAGCTGAGGGCTTAACGCACCCGTGGGGCAGGCTTTAACGCAGGGAATAGCCTCGCACATCTCACAAGGAATATCCCGTGCTTCAAAGTACGGTGTACCCACTCCGACACCCTCCAAACCACGCCCCCAATCCGCTAATTTCAGGTTTTGGGGCGGACAACTGCGCACACACAAACCACAGCGCACGCAGGCCGAGAGAAAAGCATCTTCCTCCAACGCTCCGGGCGGGCGCAAGGCCTGCGCGGGTTGCGCTTTGCTGGGCAGAGCAACCAGTGCCGCGCCCCCCGCTACCAATGCAGCGGTGCTGGCATGGGCGGCGTGTTGCAGTAGTTGGCGGCGTGAAAGCTCGAACATAATGATTACGTCCTGAAATTACGCCCGCAGAACCTTAACGGCACACTTCTTGAAATCGGTTTGCTTGGAGATAGGGCAGGTTGCATCCAAAACCAGCTTATTCACCAAACGACCTTCATCAAAAAACGGGACAAAAATCAAACCGCGTGGCACTTTATTGCGCCCTTTGGTTTCCACCTGCGCCAAAATTTCGCCGCGACGCGATGCCACTTTGATTTTCATGCCGCGTTGAATGCCGCGTGCTTGGGCATCATCGGGGTGCATGAATACCACGGCTTCGGGTACGGCGCGGTGCAGTTCCGGCACGCGGCGGGTCATACTGCCCGTATGCCAATGTTCCAGCACGCGCCCCGTGCAGAGCCACAAATCGAACTCTTTATCGGGCGATTCGGCAGCGGGCTGGTAGGGCAGTGCGAAGATGTTGGCTTTGCCGTCTTTATTGCCGTAGAACTTCACGCCCTCGCCTTTTTTCACGTAGGGGTCGTAACCTTCGCGGAAACGCCACAGGGTTTCTTTGCCGTCCACTACCGGCCAACGCAGACCGCGTGCTTCGTGATAAACATCAAACGGCGCTAAATCGTGCCCATGCCCGCGTCCAAATTCGGCGTATTCTTCAAACAAACCTTTATGCACGTAGAAACCAAACGCCTTGCTTTCATCATTGGTGTAGTCTTTGATGTATTTGCCGTTGACTTTGGTCAAATCCGCCAGCGGGAATTTATTGACTTTGCCGTTTTTGTACAGCACATCAAATAGCGTTTTGCCTTTGAACTGCGGATTTTTGGCGAGCAATTCGGCGGGCCACACTTCATCGGTTTTGAAGCGTTTGGAAAATTCCATGAACTGCCACAAATCGGATTTCGCTTGTCCGGGTGCGGAAACTTGTTGCCGCCAGACTTGTGTTCGGCGTTCGGCATTGCCAAAAGCACCTTCTTTTTCCACCCACATGGCGGCGGGCAAAACCAAATCGGCAGCCATTGCGCTCACGGTGGGATAGACATCGCTCACCACGACAAAGGTCGCGGGATTGCGCCAACCCGGATAGATTTCGCCATTGATATTCGGCCCAGCCTGCATATTGTTGGTGGTACTCGTCCAATAGCATTTCAGTTTTCCGTCTTTCAGGGCGCGACTTTGGGCGACCGCGTGTAGACCGATTTTGTCAGGAATCGTGCCTTCGGGAACACCCCAAATTTCTTCGCTATGTTTGCGATGCTCGGGGTTGGTTACGACCATATCTGCCGGCAAACGGTGCGAGAACGTACCCACTTCCCGCGCTGTACCGCAGGCGCTCGGTTGCCCCGTGAGCGAGAACGGCCCATTCCCCGGCTGGCTGATTTTGCCCGTCAGCAGGTGGATGTTGTAAATCATATTGTTCGCCCACGTACCGCGCGTGTGCTGGTTGAAGCCCATCGTCCAGAACGATACGACTTTCACCTTGGGGTCGGCGTACAGTTTCGCCATTTCTTCCAACTGGCGCACGGGTACGCCGGAGAGTTTACTGACCTTTTCGGCGGTGTAATCGCTCACGAATTTGGCAAATTCCTCGAACGTTATCGGCACGGAATCGGTAGGGTTACCTTTGGGTTTACCGTCTGCGCCCGGATAGCCGTTGGCTTTGGCATCTTTTTCTAGGGCATGACCGGGGCGCAAGCCATAACCAATATCGTCCACACCGCGTTTGAAATTGACGTTTTTCTTCACAAACTCGGTGTTCACCTTTTTGTTGGTGATGATGTAATTGGCGATGTAATTCAAAATCGCCAAATCGGTTTGCGGGGTGAAAATCATGCCGCTATCGGCAAGGTCAAAACTGCGATGCTCAAAGGTAGACAGCACCAACACCTTGGAGTTGGGGTTGGATAAGCGGCGGTCGGTAATGCGGCTCCACAAAATGGGGTGCATTTCCGCCATATTGGAACCCCATAGCACGAAGGTATCGGCTTGTTCGATGTCGTCGTAGCAACCCATCGGTTCATCAATACCAAAGGTGCGCATAAAACCTGTAACCGCGCTGGCCATGCAGTGGCGGGCGTTGGGATCGATGTTATTGGTACGGAAACCCGCCTTCATCAGCTTCACGGCGGCGTAGCCTTCGTACACCGTCCACTGACCGGAACCAAACATCGCGGTGGCATTCACGCCGTCGGCTTTGATGGTTTCTTTCCATTTGGAGGCCATTAAATCAAAGGCTTCATCCCACGATACGGTGACAAATTCGCCATTTTTATCGTATTTACCGTTCTTTTTGCGCATGAGCGGCATCTGCAAACGGTCTTTTCCATACATGATCTTGGAAAGAAAGTAACCTTTGATGCAGTTCAATCCGCGATTCACGGGTGCTTCGGGGTCGCCTTGGGTCGCTACCACGCGCCCATCTTGCACGCCCACCATCACGGCACAACCCGTACCGCAGAAGCGGCAGGGGGCTTTATCCCAGCGCACGCCCACATCGGCCGCTGTTTTTGCGGTGGGGGGTGCTGCCAATACGGTAATGGGAATCCCCGCAGCGGCGGCACTGGCGGTTAGTGCCTGCGATTTCAGAAAGGTACGACGATTGGAATCCATGATTGATCTCCGTGTTGAATATCTTTAGTGGCTAGTGCTAGTGCTAGTGCTAGTGTGTGGCGTGTGTTGTTGCATCGGAGTACTCGTACACCAGAGACGTACTCAGTATTTGGGGAATCTGCGCAACCGCATTCATGGTTTCAACGGCAGTGGCGGTCGGGCTGTTTTCAATCAGCACCACCAAACGCCCATCTCCCGGATTCAATGCAACCTCTAATCCAGAAAGAGTGGAAAGCTGTGCCACCACGACCTCTAAATGCTCCCGTCGGGTACGAACCACTGTGCCCAGAATGCTCATGCTGACTCCTTGGTAAAAATGCTAATCGTTAGCATCTTTTAATTTTAGCAGTTTAAGCCTTGCTGGATAGAATCCAATCACCTCAATCACCTCATTCAATGATTTATATCAAACTGGTAGTTTTTTTATGCGCAATTCCTTGACTCATTCAATTTACTCGGCTCGCCCATCGTGGGCGGCTCTTCTTGTTGCACTGGCGGTAAGTGCTTGTGGAGGCAGTGGTGGCCCAGCCACTCCTCCGCAAGGCGGAATTACGGTGACCGAGGGCGATGGTCAAGCCACCGTGAGCTGGACAGCGACCCCCGATGTGAAATACTGGATTTTCTACGCCCCCACCACCAGCATTGATACCCGTAGCTGGATCAACACCGCCAGCGCCCAAGCGATTTTGAACACCACCACGCCCTATGTGATAACCGGATTGACCAACGGAACGACCTATTCGTTCACGCTGAATGGTCGTACTGGGGATGGCGCAGGCGGCGAAGGAACGCCCTCCGTGACCATTGTTCCGCGTTTGGCGGGGGCAACGTGGGCAAACGTCAATGGTAATTTTGGCGGAAACACCATCCGCAGCATCGGCTACGGCGTGGGCGGAACCGACTCGAATAGCCAACCGCTTTACTATTATCTTGCCGTGGGCGATAACGGCAGTAGCTGGCGCAGCAGCGATGGCATTACGTGGACAGCCTTCACCGCCCCCACGACAGGACAGCTCAATGGCGTGGTGTATGGGTTGAGTAAATTCATCACCATCGGAGCCGGTGGCTTCATCGCCTACACCGCCGACCTCAGTTCCACTGGTACGTGGACACAAGCCTCCTCCAATACCACCTCCAGCCTCAACGCGCTGGCGAGCAATGGGGCGATTGTGATTGCAGTGGGGGATAACGGCACTATTTTGCGCAGTGACAATGGAGCTTCATGGAGCCAAGCCA